>JACYMF010000104.1 GCA_015272165.1 Cyanobacterium sp. T60_A2020_053 | reverse complement strand
AAGTTTATGAGAGATTGTCACTTATTTTAAAAAGGTCATCGCCTTTAATATTACAGTTGTTTCAACCTATCAGAAAATTGCACATCATCCCGCAATGATGCAAAGCCAATAATTGTTGATCACAGATTAAAAAGGGAAATATCCGATTAAGACTGAAAAACTTGAATCAAGTGCCAAACATCTGAGTATAAATTAGGATTATCCACATCAAACCAGTGAATTTCAGGATAAGCACGAAACCAAGTCTCTTGACGTTTGGCAAACTGTCGAGTGTGAATAATAATTAATTCTTCTGCTTCTGGTAAGGATAATTTTCTGCCTAAATATGCTTTGGTTTCTGCATAACCCAAAGTATTGAGTAAGGGTAAATCAGCACCATATTTCTCAATTAAATATTGTACTTCGTCAATTAATCCCTGTTGAAACATTTGTTTCGTGCGGATTTCGATCCTCTCATGCAAGTGGTGACGGGCGCCCGTCAACCCAATCTGTAAAATAGGGTAATGAGGGGGAGATTCTCCCTGTTGCTCAGAAATGGGTTTTCCTGTGACATAATACACCTCCAGCGCCCGAATAGTTCTAGTTTCATCATTAGGATGAATTTTAGTAACCGCCATAGGATCAACTGCACTTAAAAAACCATATCTTTCTTTTTGACTATAAGTTAATAAAGATTGCCTTAACTCCGGTTGAGGTGATACCCTAGGGATTTTTAACCCTTTGGTGATAGATTTAATATATAACCCCGTGCCACCCACCAATAAAACGGGAGTGTCACCGTCAGGATTAATCAGCGCCCTCCCCCGTGTTTGATAATCAGCCAGAGTGAGAATTTCCGTCGGGTTACAAATATCGATAAGATAATGAGGAACTAACTGCTGTTCAGCAAGAGAAGGTTTAGCCGTACCGATGTTAAAATCTTGATATACTTGTCGAGAATCAGCACTGATAATGATAGTATTTAATTTTTGAGCAATTTCCAAAGCGAGGGCAGATTTTCCCGAAGCCGTTGCACCACAAATGACAATTAACGGTAAATTTTTCATCCCAGATTGCTAGATACTTTGGTCATTTCCAATAAACTTAGATAAAAAACTTGAAAACTATTAGACTTATTAACAAGAGGATTAAGATAAGGGGAGATAGCCTTTGCTGCCTTAAATTTTTCCAATCCGCCTTGATGATAACCAGCTTGTTTTAAAACTCGTTCTAAGGCTTCCCAAGTACCTCCTTCCATTTTATCAGGTTCTCGAAAAGATTTTTTCTGATTCAAGTAGCGAGAAATTTTGGGATAGGCTTGACAGATAGCATTTATATCTCCAAAAAACCATGATTCTAACTCCTCAATAACGATTCTATTTAATACTTGAAAATCTTGATCTATTTTTCGATTAGTCTTAGTAAAAAATCCAGCTTCCATAGCAATATCTTCTAATTGTTGTTTAAGAATTTTACAATCTTGTCTATCTTCATCAATTAAAACAACTATTTTCCAATCATTAGGAAGCCAAGGCTTATATCCTCTCAGTCGATCAGGTAATTTTCTGAGTAGTTCCTGTTTCCCTCGAAAATCATGTATCTTAAAAGTAATAAAATTCGCTAATATTTTCGGTAAAATATATTCTAAAGTAACAGCTAATGATGCTTCTTCTACTAAAAATTCTAAATGCACTTTCTTAATATTAAATCATTTAGATAAATGTTATCGGGTTGACACTCCCACCACTAAACCCTACGGGTTATAGTGGGGGATTCTTGGTTCACCGACTCGCCGTTAGACGACAGCCCATAGGCAATCGCCCAAGAGGGCAAATCTCCCCAAGCGTATGTTCCCGTATGCCCTACGGT
>JACYMF010000103.1 GCA_015272165.1 Cyanobacterium sp. T60_A2020_053 | reverse complement strand
AGTATTTTGGTGAGGGGAGGTGTCAGGCTTCGGGTGTCAGGTTTCAGGTGAAATGTTTATAAATTAAAGACTTTAGCCAAATAGTTACTTTTCATAAATTGCTCATTTGTATCAATTATTTTTGATTCGGATGAAAAAAATAGAGTATTTTTAGAGTAAAAAGTCAATTTATGACACTTTTTGTGATGTAGAATAGACTTTAAACCTTTATTTGACAAGGGTTTTGATTTATTCAGCAGACCCTAATTAAAGCATTAGAACTTCATAATTCATAACTCATAATTCATAATTCATAATTCATAATTTCCCTAGCCAAAAGACAGCGCACTCCCCCGCACACTGGTATTAATAATGCCTTTTTCCAGAGCCACTTGACCACCGACAATGGTATAAACAGGATAACCAGTCAAATTCCACCCCTCGAAAGGACTCCAACCGCATTTACTTTGCACATTTTCTCGCAATACGGGGCGATAAGTGTTTAAATCCACCAAAATTAAATCCGCATCATAATCCAACTCAATTTTACCCTTATGAGGAATATTGTAGAGTTTGGCGGGCGCTGAACACATCCAACGCACAATATCACCTAAACTACAGCGCCCTTCCTTGTAGAATTTAGTCAACATCACAGGCAAAGAAGTTTCTACCCCCGGCATCCCCGAAGGAGAATTAGGATAAGGTTGAGCTTTTTCTTCTAGGGTGTGGGGCGCGTGATCCGTTGCGATACAATCAATAACGCCATCTTTCAGCGCCCTCCACAAAATTTCATTATTTTCAGGCGATCTCAACGGCGGATTCATCTGCGCAAAAGAACCGATTTGAGCATAAGAATCTGTATTTAAAACTAAATGTTGCGGTGTCACCTCCGTAGAAACCCAACTAGGTTTATGCTCTCGCAAATATTCCGCCTCAATACCCGTACTAAGATGTAAAATGTGTAACCTTCTTTGATACTTATTAGATAATTTTAAAGCTAATTTAGTGGCATTAAGCGCCGCCGTCTCATCCTGAATGGTGGAATGAATCGCCACATCAGTGATGCCATGATACTCCTTTTTACGCTCCACAATGCGCCCTTGATCCTCCGCATGAACCGCAATTAAACGACTACCCTTCGCAAAAATTGGCTCAATTTCTTGCTCTGTACTAACCAACAAAGCACCATGGGACGAACCCATAAAAATTTTAATCCCACAAGCTGGAGTTGCATCGCGCAAATCATCCAAATTTTCCGATGTAGCGCCCATAAAAAAACCATAATTAACTAAACACTTCTGGGACGCGCGCTGTAACTTATCATCTAAAGCCTCTTGAGTTGTAGTTAAGGGGCGAGTGTTGGGCATTTCTAGGAAAGAAGTCACCCCCCCCATGACACAGGCACAAGAAGCCGTAAAGAGGTCCTCTTTATGTTCTAAACCCGGTTCACGAAAATGCACCTGCGGATCAATTACTCCGGGTAAAAGGGTTAATCCCTCAGCATCAATAACCTTTTCTTCTGCTACTTCTAAATTCTCACCAATTTCCGCAATTTTTCCTTGTGTTATCCTTAAATCACCTTGAAAAATATCACCATTTGCTAAGAATATTTGAGCATTTTTGATTAGTAAATCTGCTTGAGTCATAAATTGATTAAACCTGATATATAATTTTTAAGAAAAGAAAAACTTTATCTATTGATTATATTAAGTTAATTGTTTGCCATAAACTATTTTGCTTCATTTTAATTCATAATCTTTCTCATTTGTAAAACAAATATATAACAAGGAGTTAATGAAAAAGTGGAGTCGTGAGGGTAATCAATTATGAATTATGATTTCCTGTTGCCTGTTACGATAAGATAATTCTCACAACCGATTTAGTATTGCTATATGTATTTTTTCATAATATTTTTAAATAATTTAAGTTCTTTTTTATCAGAGAGTCAAATAAGTGAATAATTCAGAATTTAGAAAAATAATAGTTGATGAAAAAAGGCAAAGAATAGATGCTTGGTTAGCAGAAAAAAACGAAGATTTATCTCGTTCAAGGATTCAAAAGTTAATTGAAGATGGACAAGTATATGTCAATGATCGTCTTTGTGATCAAAAAAAAACTATTTTAAATTTGGGAGATGAAATATTTTTACATCTTCCCCCAGTGATTCCTTCTCATATTCAGCCCGAAAATATTCCCCTTGACATTCTCTATGAAGACGAATACCTTTTAATAGTCAATAAAAGTGCTGATTTTGTAGTGCATCCAGCGCCCGGTCACCATACAGGAACTCTAGTAAACGCTCTATTAGCCCATTGTCCAGACTTAACAGGTATTGGAGGAGTTGAGCGCCCCGGCATTGTGCATCGTCTTGATAAGGACACCACAGGGGCGCTGGTGGTAGCTAAAACAGAAGAAGTATTACACCACTTGCAAGGACAAATTAAAGCAAAAACTGCCCGAAGAGATTATTTAGCCATCGTTTACGGCAATTTTAGTCAAGAAAATGGTACTATTGATCTACCCATAGGCAGACATCCCCACGAAAGAAAAAAAATGGCTATTGTGGAAGTAGAAAAAGGGGGGAAAGAAGCCATTACCCATTGGCAAGTGAGGGAAAAGCTAGGGAATTATTCTTTAGTAGAATACCGCTTAGAAACTGGGCGCACCCACCAAATTCGAGTACACAGCGCCCATGTCGCCCATCCCATCTTAGGTGATCCCCTGTACGGTTCGGGGCATTCAGTGGGCGTAAACTTAACAGGACAAGCCTTACACGCTTTTTGTCTGACTCTTACTCACCCAATTTCGGGAGAAATAATCAGCGCCGAAGCACCCATCCCCCCAGAAATGGAGAAATTACTGCGTGTTTTAAAAAATCGCCTTTAATTTTCAGGAGATTTTTATTGTTAAAAATGCTGTGGCAATTTAATTTTAATCCAATCATCAATTAATTGATTAACCTTCTCTGGGATTTCATCATGGGGACAATGACCAGCTTCGAGGTAAAATTCTGTTAAATTTGGGCAAAATTCCTTAAATCTAGCGCCCCTCTCCCTAGTTTTCATCCATGGGTCTTTTTCTCCCCATAACATCAATAAAGGACAAGATAACTGTCTAAGTAAATCATCAATATTATCACCTTCAGGATTTTTAAACACAGAAGAAAAAACTTGTAGCGCCCCTGCATCACAGGAAGGACGATAAATGTCTTCAATTAACTGATCATTAATAGCAGAATGATCTAAATATACTTGCTCAAGAGTTTTACGAATATTTTTTTTATTTTTTAACCGTTGAAACAAAAAGAAAGTAACCCAAGATTGACTTAAAATAAAACGAGTCAATTTTTGCGTAAAAGTAGGATTTTTCGGACGACTATCAGAAAAAGGTCCAGCGCTATTAATTAAAATTAAACCAGCCACATTACCAGCGCCCTTCGCCCCAGCACAAAGACAAGCATAACCGCCCAAAGAATTACCAGCTAAAATCGTTGGTTGAGTGATTACTTCCGTAATGAAATCATTAAGCTGATCTTGCCATAACATACCATTGTATTCCCAAGGCGGTTTAGCCGAGCGCCCGAACCCCAATAAATCAATAGCCCAAACTTGATATTTTTCTTGTAATTGATGAATATTTTTGCGCCAATGATCCGTAGAAGCACCAAAACCATGTACTAATAATAATGGTGGCTTCTCTGGATTAGTCTTTCCAGCTTTGACATAGTATATTTTTTCTCCGCGCCATAGCCAATACTCCCCGGGTAAAGACGGCACATCATGGATAGATTCTACAGTTAATGTCATTATCTATAATCAATTTTTGTTAAGTTATGTTAACTATTCTAACCTAACAATTTTTAACCAGAGGTAGGTTGGGTTGAGGTTACGAAACCCAACAATGGAAAGAAAGGGAAGCAGAGGGAGAAAGGGAAGCAGAGGGAGAAAGGGAAGCAGAGGGAGAAAGGGAAGCAGGGGGAGAAAGGGAAGCAGAGGGAGATAATTAATAGTTTTTCATTGTCAATTATTCATTATCAATTGTCAATTATCAATTATTCTTTTATCCAATCTTGAGGTTTAAGAAAAACATCGTATAACTCAGCTTCAGGGGTATTTGGTTCGGGCGTAAAACCATATTCCCAGCGCACGAGGGGAGGTAAAGACATCAAAATGGACTCCGTGCGCCCGTTGGTTTGTAAACCAAAAATAGTGCCTCGATCATAGACTAAATTAAATTCCACATAGCGCCCTCGGCGGTATAACTGAAAATTACGCTCTCTTTCCCCATATTCCTTAGTGCGATTACGCTCCGCAATGGGAGTATAGGCAGGTAAAAACGCCTTACCACAATCCTGCACAAAAGCAAAAATTTCTTCCCAAGAGCGAGAATTTTGAGCGGGTAAACCATTACTATATTGTGCAGCCCCTTTGTCAGGATGAGGCCCACGATACAAAGGATCATTTCCGTCTTGATAGTCAAAAAAGATACCTCCTACTCCCCTAGTTTCATTACGATGCTTGAGATAAAAATACTCATCACACCAACGCTTAAACACAGGATAATACTCAGCATGATGCCGATCACAGGCATTTTTAAAAGTTTGATGGAAATGGCGCGCGTCTTCGGCAAAAGGATAATAAGGAGTTAAATCAGCGCCCCCCCCAAACCACCATACAGGTCCGGCTTCAAAATAACGGTAGTTTAAATGTACTGTAGGAATATAAGGATTTTTAGGGTGTAATACCATAGAAGTGCCTGTGGCATAAAAAGAATGTCCTTGCGCTTCCGGGCGCTGTTGCAAAATACTAGGGGGAAGGTGATCGCCCCACACTTCAGAAAAATTAACGCCACCTTGTTCTAATAAAGCCCCGTCAGTCATTACCCTTGATCTACCGCCACCCCCTTCCGGGCGCTGCCAACTATCTTCCTGAAACTTGCCCTCTCCGTCTAAGGCTTCTAAACCTTGACAAATTTCATCTTGTATGGATTGCATAAACTTACTTACCCTTTCTTTGGCATCTTGGGGAGGTAAAGATTTAATAGTATTAGAGTTAATATTTTCTTGAGTAGCGCTATTCATGCCAATATTTCTTTTAAATTGTTTTAATAACAGTTTTTCTAATATAAACCGTCAGCGCCCTTCACCTCTCCATTATTTGCACTTCTTAACAACCGTTTATTAGAGTGGCTCATCATAAATTTTAATGCTTCATTGCCAATTGAATTTGAAACCAAGCTCCAGTTTTCATGGGATGGTTCCGGGCGCTGATTTTTCCGCCGTGCGCTTCAACAATTTGTTTAACAATATTTAAACCTAAGCCACTGCCTTGCTTGGCATTTCTTACTCTCGATTTATCTCCTCGATATAGTCTTTCAAATATATAGGGCAAATCTTGTTCATCAAAACCGCAACCCTGATCCATAATGTTAATAATCAGCCAATGTTCAGCATTGACGGTTTGTTTTCTTACTTCTACGGTAATTAGTCCGCCCACGGGGCTATGTTTGATGGCATTGTCAAAAAGATTAACAAAGGCTTGTATTAAATAGTTTAAGTCTCCTTCAATCATCATCATTTCTTCTCCTTCATACTCGAAGGCGATTTCTTCTTTTCCTGCAATCATTGCTAATGACTGCCAAGCGGATAAGATTAATTGTTTAAGTTCTAAGTTTTGCCATTCCAAATTTTGATAGGGATTTTGATCCCATTGTGCCGCTTTTAACCAATTTTCTACCAGGGTGACTAGACGATTTATTTCTTGGTATAATTGTTCTAGCCAAATTTTGTTTTTATCACCACTTTGCCTAATTAATGTTTCTGTTAATAGTGACATGGATGTTAGAGGAGTTCTTAATTCATGACTTAAATCAGTGTAAGCCTGTTCTCGGCGCTGGGTTAATTCTTTGATTTTTTGTTTATCTTCAATAAAAAGAGCAACTTCTTCTCTGGGTAGGGGAATAGCGGAGGCTTTTAAATAAATTGGTGTGTAGTTTTCAGCTTTTTTCTTATCTTCTTCTAGGACATAGTTAGGAGTGGGAAAAAACTGCCACTTAATAGATAGTGGTTGTTGAGTTTTGCGAGTTTGTTGGATGAGTTGGTCTAATTCATAAGAGCGCACTAATTCTAAGAATAAACGTAGTCTTTCTGGTTGCCAACGTTGTATCAGTAGTAGTTTTTGGGCTTGTTTGTTACAGTCAATTAAATGATTTTCGCTGTCAATTCTGAGATAGCCGACGGGCGCTTGATTGATTATATCTTGGAATGATTCTTTTTCTGCTAGAAGATGTTGATAGTCTTTACTGAGAAGATTTACGCTTCTTTTAACTTGCGATACTTTGGAGAATGAAGGAATTTGTTCAAATTGAGATAAAGAGATGAGGATTTGATGTAATTCTTTGTTAATTTTTTTTTGCCACCACCATAACGAAATCATTCCAACCATTAAGCCTAAAAAAAAATAGATCATCTAATTTAATTTCGTGACACCCATTAATTACTTTGACGAAATTTTTATTTATTGTACCTTAGTTCAATGTCAAGTTATCAGGTTTACACTTTTTGTATGGAATCTACTTAAGTATTATCGAATAATTTTTTCATTTTTCTTTCATTTTCTTCTATAATAATGATAGAAAGTTATTGCAGGGAAAAAAATGACCAGCGCCCTCCACCTTGATATTAAAAATTTGACAGTAAGTTATCAGCAACTGGAAGCCTTACGCAATATCAATTTAACCGTTAAAACGGGCAGGGTGACGGGCATTATTGGACCTAATGGCGCGGGGAAAAGCACCCTAATCAAAGCGATGATGGGCTTAATTACCCCTAGAATGGGTAGCGTGATGTACGGTCAACACCCCCTCACTTCGCAACGGGATTTGGTTGCCTATGTGCCACAGAGGTCGAATATTGATTGGGATTATCCAGCTACGGTGTGGGATGTGGTGATGATGGGTAGAGTGAAAAAAACTGGTTGGTTACGCCCTTTTTCGAGAATGAGTCGTGAAAAAGCAAGTCATAGCCTTGAAAGGGTGGGGTTGAGGGCGCTGGGTAATCGCCCTATTGGGCAATTATCAGGAGGGCAACAACAAAGGGTATTTTTGGCGCGCGCCCTGGCTCAAGATGCTGATATATTTTTCTTTGATGAGCCTTTTGTGGGAGTAGATCAAAAAACTGAAACCATCATTTTTGAGATTTTTCAAGAACTAGCTAAAAGTAATAAAATTGTCATGGTAGTTAACCATGATTTGGGGGAATCTATCAACAATTTTGACGATTTGATTTTGCTCAATAAACAGTTAATTGCCTACGGGAAAAGAGAAAATGTGTTAACTGATGTCAATATTTCCAATGCCTATGGTGGCAAAGTTTATTTTGCCTCTCAAGATGATGTAGCTTAATGGGGTGGGTTGTCGAGGTTGGTTTGATCAGTTAATTCTAAGAGATTATTAATGGTGTCTTCCGCTGGAATTTCTTGATTTTCTGTTGTGCTTTCCATAGTTTCATTTACTTCCTCTATATTTTCTTTTAATTCAGTTAATAAGTTATCAGCATTTTCTGTTATCGCTTCTACTTCTAATTCTGGTAACTTTTCTTCTATTAGTTCACTTTCTTTTTGAGTTTCTTCCGTCTCTATAATTTCTTCAACAGCGCCCTCCACCTCACTATCTGTCTCATTTTCCTGAGAAACCTCTATATTTTCCTCCATTTCTAAACTGGGTTGAGGGGCGCTGTCTTGATCTTGATTATTTTCTGGGATTAAAGTATCAATATCTTCAGAAGAAGAATCATCATCATTTAACCAATCATCATCATCTTTAGTGTCTTCCAAAGACATATTATTATCCGTAACGTTTTTTAGCTCTGTATTATCCTTTTTCGGTCTATTAAGAATATTAATCAATTTGCTAAAAAAGCCTTTTTTCTCATTTCTGTTAGTTTGTACTTCTGGTGTTTTATTTTTTACCTTTACTAATTCGTTTTGGTTGTTCTCAATATCTATTTCTTCTTCTTTATAATCATCTTTTTCTGTTACTGATGTAGTGTTTTGATTTTCTTCTTTTAGATCAGAAGCAGTAATTTTATCCTCAATTTTAATATTTTCAACCTCAGAATCAGTATCTGTCATCTCGATTTGATCACTTAAATTGACTTCAGGAGATTCTACATCAGTGGTAGTATTTTCAACTAATGTAGAGACAATATTATTATTCGGTAAAGTTTCCAATTCATCGACATTTTCTAATGCCTCTTGAATTTCGGGAGTAATATCAGGAATAGTAGTTACATTATTATCCTCTTTTGTCACCGATAGAGAAGATTTTGTGACACTTTGAGGAGTTTTAGATGCGGGGTGAGGGGCGCTGGATTTATTCTTTTTCTGAAT
Organism: Cyanobacterium sp. T60_A2020_053; assembly: GCA_015272165.1. Taxonomy (NCBI): domain Bacteria; kingdom Bacillati; phylum Cyanobacteriota; class Cyanophyceae; order Chroococcales; family Geminocystaceae; genus Cyanobacterium; species Cyanobacterium sp. T60_A2020_053. Next base: position 22,482 of record JACYMF010000103.1, on the reverse strand, counting down.
CAAATTTGGTAACTTTGCTAAAACAGAGAGAATAAAACTTAATACAGAAAATCCTTCTAAAGAATTAGTTTCATTTTGTCGCCATGCTTTCCTTAACTGAGTATTCTCCCAAATGAAAGCTACTGTCACTGTTGTAATTGCCATTTGAGATAAAAGCACAGCACCAGTGAATCTTCCTGCACATATCCAGAGAGTCAAAGCATAAAATAATCCTAAACCACTCCATAAAAAATCATCTTGACGGTGAATGTTGGGGCGAATAAAAGCAGTTAAATAGAGATTAAGACTAACGACAGCAATAATTACAGCGAGAAAATAAGCTAACATAACCAAATAACCTAAAGTTTTGGGCAAACAACTTAATTATACTGTGAACCTGTTGGCTACTCCCCTCATCTAGGGCAAACATTACAAAAGATTAAGACTGATTTTCCTTTTCCATCACAGCTTGACGAAACCCCAACACCACAAAAATATTAGACAAAGTTAAAAAAAACTCAGCGCTACCATGTAACCAATCTACATTAGCCAAAGAAGTATCATAATGAACTTTTGCATAAATTCCTGCTGGAATCGTTACAAAAACAAATAACAATAAAAGATAAAAACCTCTTAAAGCTAACTTAGGCACTTTTTTTGACTTAGTTAAAAACCATAAAAATCCCAAATAGGGAAATAAAGAAACTGCAAATAAATTCTCGATACTCATGTTTTATCTTTTTTCTTAAAAATTTCATCTTCAATATATTTTACAGGAAGATTACTTCCCAAATTTTAGTTACTTTTTGTTAAGAAACTCAAATCAATAAACTTTCACTGTTATCATAGAAGTGTAGCTAAATATACAGAAAATATTTATTACATACTTGATTTATCATTTCTTAGGAGATAAACGGTTATGGGTACACAATATATAGATACAATTTCAATTATTGTCATTATCACCGTTGCTAGTGCCATATTATTGCCCATTTTTGGTTGGGTTATTTCTTACCCTCAGAAAAGATTATCTTAATTTATCGAGAAAACTCAAAGTACTTTTAATCTCAATTATTCATTGTTTGAGTGGGGTGTAAAACCCCTTTTTTTCGTGAATAAATTTAAGTAAAATTCTGGTATTCTCTGATATATTTAAAAGGAAAAGGAATAACCGTGCTTTGCCCAGTACGAACGAAATCCACATCCATAGTTTTTAGTAAATCTCTAAAAATTAATCGACAATTTTCCACCGCCACAACTTTACGAAGATGACAACTATCTTTAAATGAATGCTTGATACTACCCTCTGTATTGCCCACAAAATAATAGGCTTCTTTATCTGTTTCGCCAAAATAATTAATATTTAAAGAACTAGCAAATAAAGAATTTATATTTTCTTTATCTTTCGTCAAAATAAACCTGATTTGATATTTTTCTAATAAGTAATTTCTAAATCCTTTCCCTTCACTTGTATCACATTTCGTGCCAGAACCTAAATATTTTTGCATAAATTCATATAACTTATCTTTTGGTAAATCATGAGAGTAATGATTTTCAAGTTGTTGACAAAACAAAGCAAATTTGTCTTTATTTAATTGCTCATTTTCTGCTAAAAATTCTTTAGCAATTTTACTCATTTTTAACCCATTTGCTAAATTTTCAGGCAATTTTTTACTAACTTCCGTTAGCGTAGAGTTTATTTTTTCTAAATCTGGTAAAGTAATTTCATCAGAGCGAAAAATCAAATTAATATCACCACCGTCTGATAACATAAAACCTTCAAACTTAAAAGATGATTTATTCTTTTCTTCTTTATCTTTTATTTGCTTAATATGATTTTGATAGTCTTCATATCGATGATCTTCAGGAAAAATACTTTGGTTATTTATTTCCTCAAACTCAAAGCTACCATCACTGTTGATAGTCATAAAAGTTAATGGTGAATCGTCTTTATTTTCATCCTTATACATTGCAAATACCCATTTTTTATTTAATTCAAAAATATTTAACTGAGTATTACTTTGTTCCTCTGATGAATTACAAGCATTATCAAAATTAATATTTAACATTTTTTGCCAATCAAAAAGACTAATTTTTTTATTTTTAATATCCTTCTTAATAATTAACTCTTTAATCACAGTTTTAACCATAGCATCAGATATTTTATTACTTGATTCAATCGTTATATGTTGTCGGAAAGTATCATCATTTAATCGTAAATGTGGATCATTGAGATTGTTGTTATGATAAAATTCGGCATCGTGGATAATTCTAATATTAAAAATACCTTCAATATCTTCACTACTGTTAGAAATTAATTGAGGATTATTAAAATAGGATGAGAGTTTATTTTGGAGACTATTAACTAAAGATTCAGACTTATCATCATTAACTAAATCTACAATGTTTACCCTTTGATTATTAAGAATAGATTGTAGATTTTTAGCGTCTTTAAGAATGAAAGTTTTATCATTTAACTTAATGGATTTGTCTATACCAATCTCCACAAATTTGACATCAACATATTTATTTAATTTATTTTTAATCTTTTGATAAACTTCATAAATAATACCCGCTCTACTTTCTTGAAACTCATTCAAATCCTTAAACTTAATAAAGTCTCTATGGGCTTTTTTATTATATAATCCTGCTTTAATATAAGTTGTTTTTGGATCAGCTTTACTATCATCATCAAGCCATCTTTTTAAGGTATTATTACTTTTATCAATGAAATAGAGAGGGGTGTTAAAAGATTTTTTGAATTGTTTTTTGAGTCGGTAAGTGCTGATACTAACGTTTAATAAATATTCCTTGTCACTATTATTAATATAATCTAATTTTACCTGAGCAACTTCAATCGATTGACTTTTTTTATTACTTCCTAAAGATGGTACTTTTAGTAAGCAACCTGTTAAATTAGAGAAGTTTAATGAGTCAAATTTGGAATTAGCATAACCGAGATAGTTTAAGAGTAAGCGCGCTAATGCTTCCCCAAAAACAAAATATTCCACGCTATCATTATTACTATTTTTTGGTTTAACTTCTTTAACTGTGACATCCCCAAATTTTTTTGTATCTTGAGGTATTTTATGGCGTAATTCATAACCATTATTATCACTTGAAAACATAGCATAGGCATATTGTGCGGTATAACAAACTGCCAAGGCTTTATAGTCATCACTAATTAGAAAATCTAACTGTTTTGCACCTATCCATTTTTTATCAGCAGTCTGTCTCTCTAAGCGGAGAAAAATAAAATCTTCTTTAATTTTATCAATATTAAAAGTAATTTTTAAACGATTAGTTTTAATAGTATTCATATTTTATTGATTTTGTCGGATATATATTGTAATACTCTAGGATTAACCTGATTATTTTGACATAAAAATGGTATTCTGATAATTTTATCATCATCTGAAATAGTAGGTTTAAATGCTGTCTTATTGTCATGAGCTAAGATGTTAATAATAATAACTTTTTCAGCATTAATTTGATTCATTTTTGCTCTAATTTTGTTTAACTCGGTTTCTTCGTCTTTATCAAAACTTCCTCCCCAAAATTTAAAGTCAATATAAATACCATTTTGGGTTTTGAAATCAAATCTTTCATATTCTTTCTCTTCCAGTGGTAATAAATTAATATCATTTAGGTAATTTTCTAAAATATATTTACCAGAAACTTCCCCCAGCGCCCCTCGATAGATATTATTAAATACTGGTGGAGTAATAATCAACTCAGATTGAGGAAATTCTGTCGCCCAATTATTATCGATAAAATGTTGTTTTAATCCAGCAATTTTCATCAGTTTAGGTAAACGAGATGCCTTTTCACTTACTTCATAATCCCCTTCACTTTTTTCAAAGAAAATTTCAACATTTTGATAATCTCCCGTTTGAGTAAATCGGTAATAATTTTTAGATTCAGGCAATTTTACATAAATATAACGCCATTTTTGGTCAAAGTTTTCTTGGCTAATTATAGTTGGTTGACGTAAAACTTGTTCTCGTAAAGATTGCCAATCTTCAATATAATTGTCATTCCAAATACCATTTAATCGACTTTGTATATAACACCAAGATTGATTACTAATATTTTCAGCTTTAATTTTAGCTTCTAATTTTTGTTTATTTAACATATTCTTTTGATCGAATTTAATACAATGTTTAGTCAATTCTTGATATTCTTTAACGGGGATAATTTCTACAGGTAAAATATCACCATCAAGATATTTTTTAAGACTTTTATGGGCTAAAATATGGATGACGGGCGCTTTTATATTAGTTCGACAAATTCGCCCTAGTGCCTGAATAATTACTTTGTTTACATATTTTATATAAGCAGTGCTTTGATAAAGATCAATTTTTTCTTTCCCCTTAAAACCTTTATCTCCTATATAATAGTGGAATGCTTTATCTAATTTATTTTTAAATTGTTGTACTGATAATGCACTATTTTCTCTTAAAAATTCTAGCTGAAATAAATGTTTAATAAAATCTTCATCTTTAACATCATCAGAGTTAAGAGGAGTTAATAAATTAGTTGGTTTTTCTAAATAAACACCATTAATATCCATTTCCTCTCTACTCTCAAAATCATTAATTTTGATGGTTTGATAATCATTAGAAATAGGATATTGCAAATTAACCCCAGCGCCCAGTGTTTGATAAGTCGAAATGATAAAAACTCGTTTTCCTTGCTGTAACTTATCTTTAAACTCTTTGAACTTATCATCAAAATTATTACTATTAACAACTAAAATTATATCTTTGATTAAGTTAATATCATTTCTTTGATTGGGATTATTATAATCAATATTATTGGCGTAACAAAAGTATTCATGAAGTATATCTAAATCAAGTTTTTTATCTTGGAACTTAGGCAATTTATTTAAAAAACAAATAAACGCCCGACAATCTTCATTTTTGTTAAAATAATGCCATGCCTCTATCATTCTAACATAACGACAAAAAATATATTTCTTCTCACATTTATTTAATAAATTATTAGCGCACGTCTCATCATCGACAATTTTTATCAGTGTTTCTAATGCCTCGTCTTCCGATTCTTCTGTGTCTGTAAATTTTGTTTTTATCGTAACTTTATCATAACCTTTAGTAATTTTTTCGTATTCATTTCTTAATTGATTGATTTCATCTTCTGAAAGATAATAAAAAGAGTTTTTGAGAGAATTTCGCAAATAATCTAAGTCATAATTACCAATATTAGTATCCATGTGGGCTGTAGCTGAAATACCTATCACCATTGCTTTTTTGCATACTTCTTCTAAAATTATTTCTGGAGTACGATTGTAATTATAGAAATAAATTTTAGAGTTTAAATCATGATTATCGTCATCCACAACATCATAATATTTAAAACCAATTTCATAAAAACTTTTTAGCTGATTAATACTTTTATCTTCTTCATTCTGAAAAGATTGATAATTTTGTTGTATATTGTCTGATAAAAACTTAATAGTTTCTGGTTCTAATTTAAAATTAGATAAAACTGTACTAATTGCTGATTCAAGGGAAAAGATAATGTTTTCTTCTTCTTTTTTGAGATTTTGATAGTTTTCGGCTAAAAAACTAATTCCTCTTTGAAAGTAGTTAATAAAACCAATCATTCTACCAGTTAAAGTTGATAATCTATCTTGTTTATATTTATTAAAATCTTTATATTCAACCGTTTTTATTTGGTTAATTTTATTTTCTTCATCCTTGCATATAATGAGATTTGAACTTCTGTCTAAAACGTGATGAGTTTGATAATCATAGAATAAAAAATTTCTTTTAGGTTTTTCTTCATTGTTAGACTGATATTTATAATTATACTGTAGAGAAAAGTCCTCAAATATTTTCTGAGATTTTTTCCTTAATTCTTCAACTATTTGTGATAAAAGTATGATTTTATTATTTTGATTGGATATTTTTTTCCTTCTTTGAGATTCTTTGAGTAAAAATGTAGGAAATTCTGTATTTTGTAGATGGTTATGAATATTCAAAAATAAATTAATTAAATCTTTTTTCTTCGAGACTTTTTCAGAGATAATTTGATTTAAAATTGCACTTTTAGTGGAATCAAATTCATCCATAAAAATTAAAGCATTTTTTGCTAGTTGTTTATAACAAAAATAGCTAGGTTCAACTAGGGTTGAATTTTTTAAACAAAATTTATCGATACTCATAAATAAGACTGTTTTTTCATCTGTAAAAACAGCAGGATACAATTTGCCTATCCATTGATACTCTGGATCGTTTTTGATTGCCTTAATACGATCTTGTTTTGGCTTAATGTTTTCTAAACTTTTTTGTATTGATTTTCTAAATTGAGATTCATATTTTTCTATTTCTTTTTTGATAAACTTTCGGTAATCTGATTCAATATTTGGCAAATTTTTAAATATTTTGATATTTTCGATTAATTTGCCATAATTTTTACTGTTTTTATAATTGTCATTTATTTCATTTTGTACACTTAATAAGTTATTAATAATGCAATCAAAATTAGAATCAATAAATAAGACATGATTATCATATTCTTTTTCTTGATCATCTTGGACAAAGCGTTGCTTTAAATCTTCGTGGGGCAAATTCTTTTTAAGATTGGTAAGAAAAATTATTTTTCGGTTATCTTCTTTAAATTGTTGATAATTTTGGTAGATAAATTCTAAAACGTTATAAGTTTTCCCGAAACCTGTGGGCATACTAAGAAGCAATAAACCCTTTCTTATTTCAAGGCAATATTTAGCTAAAATACTTTGTAGGGGATTCACGATTTTAATTTGTACGTGAAATTTCCTGATTGTTTCTACGATTCAATTTTAAACTGATTTATATTTTGAACTAAAAAACGTTATTATTTTTTAATAAAAAGGAATTGACGATGGATAAAAATGTTTTAGGGAAACCATTAGGGATATGTTGCACAGCGCCCGTCACCGGTTATTATCGTGATGGGTGTTGTCGCACGGGTATGGGAGATGTGGGCTTACATTTGGTATGTGCGCAAGTGACAGCAGAATTTTTGAACTTCAGTAAAGCGCAGGGGAATGATTTAATTACTCCCATGCCCATGTATAACTTCCCCGGCTTGAAACCCGGTGATAAATGGTGTTTATGTGTATCGAGATGGTTAGACGCTTTGAAAGCAGGATGTGCGCCCCCCATCGTCTTAGATGCCACCCATGAAAAAACCCTCAATTATGTACCGTTAGAAGTGTTACAAGAACATTCTCTTTGATGAAGAGAGGGAAGAAAGGGAAGCAGGGGAGGAAAGGGAGAAGGGGAAGCAGAGGAAGAAAAGTTAGAATTTAGAATTTAGAAAACAATTACTTCTACATTTTTTCCATTGTCAATTATCAATTATCCATTGTCAATTATCAATTAAAAATGCAATCTTATTCACTATTTGCACCAGCAAAAATTAACCTTCATTTAGAAATTATTGGTCAGCGCCCGGATAACTACCATGAGTTAGTCATGGTGATGCAAAGTATCAATTTAGGCGATGTAGTAGACATCAGAGCCAATGGTAAAGAGGAAATTCGACTTTTTTGTCAAAATCCCCAAGTCCCCTTAGATAATAGCAATTTAGCTTATAAAGCCATCAAACTGATGGCGCAAAAATTCCCTCAACAGGCAGAAAATTTTGGCGGTGTGGATATTCACCTCACCAAAAATATTCCCGTTGCTGCCGGATTAGCCGGAGGCTCAACGGATGGCGCTGCGGTATTAGTGGGCATTAATCTATTATGGAATTTGGGCTTAACCCAACCAGAATTAAGGGAAATTGGCGCTTTATTAGGCTCTGATGTGCCTTTTTGTATTGCAGGAGGTAGCGCCCTTGCCACTGGTAGAGGAGAAAAAATCGAGCCATTACCCGCTCTTGATAATATTTGGGTAGTATTAGCAAAGTATAGTAATATTAGCGTTTCCACCCCATGGGCTTATTCTACCTACCGTGTAAAATTTGAGGAGCTATACGTTAATGAAAAAGAAGCTATTAATCAGCGCACTTCGGCGGTGCATTCTGGGCAGTTGGTGAGGGCGCTGGTGCATAGAGATGGTCAAGAAATTGGCTCTTTGTTATACAATGACCTACAAAAAGTAGTCTTGCCTGAATATCCCGAAGTGGCAGAATTAATCAAAAGTTTTCAAGGGGAAAATGTCTTAGGTAGCATGATGTCAGGCTCAGGTCCAACAGTTTTCGCCCTTTGTGACAACGAAGCGGAAGCTCAACGGATTAAAAATATCGTAACGACAAAAATCAATAATCCCAATTTAGATATGTGGGTGGCAAAAACCTGCACTCACGGTATTAAGGTAATGGACAATGGATAATTGACAATAGATAAGGAATGAGGATTCAATTGTTTAGTGAAGTTATGTAGATTCTGCTTTGACTACATAATTCCATTGGGGGAGATATTCATCAATTTCTCTGCTTCTATTGCCGCATAACGTCTTCGCTCTTTTTCTGAGAGACTATTGTAGTACCTGATGATTTTTTCTTCGATCTCTTGAGTATAAGGTTTGATTGCTTTCATTCTTAATTACTTCAAAACATTCACTGTCTCCTATTCTCAATATATTAACTCCAAATTATTTGTTAACAAGCTTACTATTTTATTTAATCCTCGTTCCTTAACTTAAAATTTTTGTTTTGATGGGGTTAGATCCTTGAAATTTAGATAGTAACCCTTAGTTTTAGCTTTGTAACAGTCTATTAAGAAAAAATACAGCAAGACTCAGATCAATAGTAATCATAGAGAATGTTAAGCAAATTTTAAATATTGTTAAGCAAATCCCACAAGGAGTGCGAATACCCAGTATTATCTTGATCAATGTAGTAGTTTAAGTATTTGTCGAGAGAAGAATCACTCATGACAGTAACCCCTCAAAAAGAGGCGAAAGCTAAAGTAATCGTTGACAGAGACCCAGTACCTACCTCTTTCGAGAAGTGGGGCAAACCCGGTCACTTTGATCGTACTCTAGCTAGAGGACCCAAAACCACCACTTGGATTTGGAATCTTCACGCCGACGCACACGATTTCGATACTCAGACCAGTGACCTAGAAGATATTTCTCGCAAAATCTTCAGTGCCCACTTTGGTCACCTAGCAGTTGTATTTGTTTGGTTAAGTGGAATGTACTTCCACGGCGCCCGTTTCTCCAATTATGAAGCGTGGTTGTCTGATCCCATCAACATTAAACCCAGCGCCCAACAAGTTTGGTCTATCGTTGGTCAAGATATTTTAAACGCCGATGTCGGCGGTGGTTTCCACGGTATTCAAATCACATCCGGCTTTTTTCAATTATGGAGAGCCTCTGGTTTTACCAATAGCTATCAGCTCTATGTAACCGCTATTGGTGGCTTAGTTATGGCTGGTTTAATGCTCTTTGCTGGTTGGTTTCACTACCACAAAGCCGCTCCTAAACTAGAATGGTTCCAAAACGTGGAATCTATGATGAACCACCACCTCGCTGGTTTATTAGGCTTAGGCTCTTTGGGCTGGGCTGGACACCAAATCCATGTATCTTTACCTATCAATAAGTTACTCGATGCCGGTGTTGCTCCTCAAGACATTCCCTTACCCCATGAGTTTCTACTCGATGCAGGTAAAATGGCTGAGTTATACCCCAGTTTTGCTCAAGGTTTAACACCATTCTTTACATTAAATTGGGGTGTTTACTCTGATTTCTTGACCTTTAAAGGTGGCTTAAATCCTGTAACTGGTGGTTTATGGTTATCCGATACCGCTCACCATCACCTCGCTATCGCAGTGTTATTCATCATTGCTGGTCATATGTACCGCACTAACTGGGGTATTGGTCATAGCATGAAGGAAATTTTAGAAGGTCACAAAGGTCCTTTCACTGGTGAAGGTCACACTGGACTTTATGAAATTTTAACCACTTCATGGCACGCCCAATTAGCTATTAACTTAGCGTTACTTGGTTCTTTAACCATTATCGTTGCCCAGCATATGTATGCGATGCCTCCTTACCCTTACTTAGCTACCGACTACGGTACTCAGTTATCCATCTTTACCCATCACATGTGGATTGGTGGTTTCTTGATTGTAGGGGCAGGAGCTCATGCTTCTATCTTTATGGTTCGTGATTACGATCCGGCAAAAAATGTTAATAACCTTTTAGACAGAGTATTACGTCACAGAGACGCCATTATCTCTCACCTCAACTGGGTATGTATCTTCTTAGGCTTCCATAGCTTCGGTTTATACATTCACAATGACACCATGAGGGCTTTAGGTCGTCCTCAAGATATGTTCTCTGATAGTGCAATTCAGTTACAACCTGTATTTGCTCAGTGGATTCAAAATCTCCACACCGTAGCGCCCGGCAATACAGCGCCCTTCGCCTCTGCCCCAGTTAGCTATGCTTTCGGTGGCGATGTGATTGCAGTAGGTGGCAAAGTTGCCATGATGCCTATTGCTTTAGGTACTGCTGATTTCATGGTTCACCATATCCATGCTTTCACCATTCACGTTACCGTGTTAATCCTTCTCAAAGGGGTACTTTACGCGCGTAGTTCCAGACTTATCCCTGACAAAGCTGAATTAGGCTTCCGTTTCCCTTGTGATGGTCCTGGTCGTGGTGGTACTTGTCAAGTATCGGGATGGGATCATGTGTTCTTAGGTTTATTTTGGATGTACAACTCCTTATCTATTGTAATCTTCCACTTCAGTTGGAAAATGCAGTCAGATGTATGGGGAACTGTATCTCCTGATGGAACTGTATCTCACATTACTGGTGGTAACTTCGCTCAAAGTGCTATTACCATTAACGGTTGGTTGCGTGACTTCTTATGGGCGCAAGCAGCTAACGTAATTAATTCCTACGGTTCTGCCTTATCTGCTTATGGCATCATGTTCTTAGCAGGTCACTTTATCTTCGCTTTTAGTTTAATGTTCTTATTCAGTGGACGTGGCTATTGGCAAGAATTAATTGAATCCATTGTATGGGCTCATAACAAACTCAATTTAGCCCCAGCAATTCAACCTCGTGCTTTGAGTATTATTCAAGGTCGTGCGGTTGGTGTCGCTCACTATCTCTTAGGTAGTATCGTGACTACTTGGGCATTCTTCCTCTGTCGTATTTTGGCGGTGGGTTAAGAATGTAAACTTTCTCTACGAAAGTAGGAAGGTTGGCGGTTAAATAGGTTATAAAATAACAAATGAAGCCGTTTTAAACGTTAATCGTTGATCGTGATTCCATCACCTTCAACACTATTAAAAAACAACTTTAATACCTGCCTAGACTTATGCTCATAAGCTCTAGGCAGAGCAAAAAAACAAAACCGAGCAACAAAAATAACGTTGACTCTTATTGTGTAACAGGAGACTTCCTAGAAAAAAGCTATGGCAACTAAATTTCCCAAATTTAGCCAAGATTTAGCCCAAGACCCCACTACAAGAAGGTTATGGTACGGAATCGCTACTGCTCATGACTTTGAAACTCATGACGGTATGACTGAAGAGAACCTCTACCAAAAGATTTTTGCTTCTCACTTCGGTCATTTAGCGATCATCTTTTTATGGACTTCCGGTACTGTATTCCATGTGGCGTGGCAAGGCAATTTTGAGCAGTGGATCAAAGATCCTTTAAACGTTCGTCCTATCGCCCATGCGATTTGGGACCCTCATTTCGGTCAAGGCGCTATCGATGCTTTCTCTCAAGCAGGTTCATCTAGTCCTGTTAACGTGGCTTATTCTGGTGTTTACCACTGGTTCTACACCATCGGTATGACCAATAATCAAGATTTATATACTGGTGCAGTATTTTTATTAATTCTGTCTGCGGTGTTCTTGTTTGCTGGTTGGTTGCACTTACAACCTAAGTTCCGTCCGAGCCTTTCTTGGTTCAAAAATGCTGAGTCTCGTTTAAATCACCATTTGGCCGCTCTTTTTGGTGTGAGTTCTTTGGCATGGACTGGTCACTTAGTACACGTTGCCATCCCTGAATCCCGTGGTATCCATGTTGGTTGGGATAACTTCTTGAGTGTGAAACCTCACCCTGCTGGTTTAGCTCCTTTCTTTACTGGTAATTGGGGTGTTTATGCTCAGAATCCTGACACGGCTAGTCATGTGTTTGGTACGGCTAACGGTGCTGGAAATGCAATTCTTACTTTTGTCGGTGGTTTCCATCCTCAAACTGAATCTTTATGGTTGACTGACATTGCTCATCACCATTTAGCTATTGCTGTTATCTTCATCATTGCTGGTCATATGTACCGCACTAACTGGGGTATTGGTCACAGTATTAAGGACATTTTAGCAGCTCATAATCCCCCTCAAGGTACTCCTTTTGGTGGGGCGTTGGGCGCTGGACACAGAGGTTTATATGATACCATCAACAATTCTTTACACTTCCAATTAGGTTTAGCTCTTGCTTCTCTTGGGGTTGTAACTTCTTTGGTGGCTCAACATATGTATTCTTTACCTTCCTATGTGTTCATTGCTAAGGATTACACTACTCAGGCGGCGCTTTACACTCATCACCAGTACATCGCTGGTTTCTTGATGGTCGGTGCTTTTGCCCACGGTGCGATCTTCTTCATTCGTGACTATGATCCAGAAGCGAATAAAGACAATGTTTTAGCTCGTATGCTGGAACACAAAGAGGCGATTATCTCTCATTTAAGTTGGGTTTCCTTATTCTTAGGTTTCCACACTTTAGGACTTTATGTTCACAATGATGTGGTAGTTGCTTTTGGTACTCCCGAAAAACAAATTTTAATCGAGCCTGTATTTGCTCAGTTTATTCAAGCAGCTTCTGGTAAGGCTTTATATGGTTTCGATACCTTATTGGCTAATCCTGAAAGTGTTGCTTCTACGGCTAGTGCAGTATGGTTGCCCGGTTGGTTAGATGCCATCAACAGTGGTACTAATTCTTTATTCCTCAGCATTGGACCTGGTGACTTTTTAGTACACCATGCCATCGCTCTTGGTTTACACACCACTACTTTGATTTTGGTGAAGGGCGCTTTGGATGCTCGTGGTTCTAAGTTAATGCCTGATAAAAAAGACTTCGGTTATTCCTTCCCTTGTGATGGTCCTGGTCGTGGCGGTACTTGTGACATCTCTGCTTGGGATGCTTTCTACCTCGCTATGTTCTGGATGTTAAACACTCTTGGTTGGTTAACTTTCTACTGGCATTGGAAACACTTAGGGGTATGGACTGGTAATGTTGCTCAGTTCAATGAAAACTCCACCTATTTAATGGGTTGGTTCAGAGATTATTTATGGGCAAACTCTGCTCAGTTAATCAACGGTTATAACCCTTATGGTGTAAATAACCTCTCTGTGTGGGCTTGGATGTTCTTATTCGGACACCTCGTCTGGGCGACTGGTTTCATGTTCTTAATTTCTTGGCGTGGTTATTGGCAAGAATTGATCGAAACTATCGTTTGGGCGCACGAGCGCACTCCTTTAGCTAACTTAGTTCGTTGGAAAGATAAGCCTGTAGCTTTATCCATCGTTCAAGCTCGTTTGGTTGGTTTAGCTCACTTTACTATCGGCTATATCCTCACATACGCAGCTTTCTTAATTGCTTCTACGGCTGGTAAGTTCGGCTAAACTCTCATGTGTTTGGTAAGTAATTAAATTTTAACAATTTACCCTCTGCCTTCTTGGTGGGGGGTTTTTATTGACAATCCATTAGCATTTGCTAAATAAATCTTTGAGTTTTGTAACCCACCTTCTGTACCTTGCCATCAAAAAGAGCGAAAATGACAGGAAAGCTTAGTGCTTTTGTTCAGAGAATTAGTGATGGTTGTGATAAATTGAGTAAATGACGGCGCAAATTTTCAAAACCGATTCTTTCCGTTGCTGAAATAAATACCCCTTGAGGATATTCCTGTTTTGCCATTTCTAAATTTTCAATATTAGCTTGATCTATTTTATTGAACACCATCAAATGGTGGAAAGGTGCTAAAGGCATATCGCCAATAATTTTATGCACTGACTCAATGTGACTAACCCAGTCAGAATGAGATAAATCTACCACGTGAAGCAAGGCATCAGCTTCAGTTACTTCCTCAAGGGTTGCTCGAAATGAATCAACTAAAGATGGGGGTAACTCATGGATAAAACCCACTGTATCTGTTAATAAAATCGTGTTACCAGCGCCCGTCACCGTGTCAGTAATGGTTAATCGGCGCGTAGTGGGGTCTAAAGTTGCAAATAACTGATCCGCCGTGTAAACTTGGGCATTAGTTAAAGCATTAATTAGGGTGGACTTACCAGCGTTAGTGTAACCGACGATGGCAACGGTGGGGATTTCCTCATGCTGTCTTTGCTGACGGAGACGGGCGCGGTGACTTTGTAACTGATTAACTTCTTTTTGTAATCTGGTAATACGCTTTTGGATTGCCCGTCTTTCCGTTTCTAGTTTAGTTTCTCCGGGTCCTCTTGTGCCAATACCGCCCCCTAATCTGGACATGGCTTGTCCTCGACCTTTTAAGCGCGGTAACATATACTCTAATTGTGCCAACTCCACTTGTAACTTACCAGCGCCCGTGCGCGCCCTTTGCGCAAAAATATCTAAAATAACCTCTGTGCGATCTACCACCTTTACCCCAAATTGCACCTCCAAATTACGGGACTGAGAAGGGGATAAATCTCTGTCAAATACTACTACATTAGCGCCCGTGGTCTGTACTTGTAAAGCAATTTCTTCCACCTTACCAGCGCCCACCACCGTTTGCGGGTGAGGTTGACTGCGTTTTTGTTCTACGGTAGTTAAAACCTTACCCCCTGCACTTTCTACCAACCTTTCCAACTCCCGTAAACCGGAAGAAAACTGCTCAGGAGTGATATGGTCAGTTTTTAACCCCACAATTAACACCCTTTCTTCTAAATCCGCCACGTCTTGGGCGACATATTCTCGACTAAATTCCTCCTCTAAACTATCCACCAACTCCAAAAAATCCTGTTGGGCAACCATTTCTAACTCTTGAGGAGGAGATACTTCCCAATAACCAACGGAATTTTCCGCTGGGGTGAGGTGCGCCACATAAGCATCCTCAATAAATCCCGAAGCGCCCCCCCCTTTTCTCAATACCCCCTGCCCCGTTAAAGTTAACACCAACAACGCATCTAACCTTTGCCTCACCATGGCGGTTAAACTGGCTTCGGAGGGCGCTTGATTTTTCAAAGAAGTTGTTAAACAACGAATGCCTGATAACCTCTTATCCCCATAACGAGGCAATTCTAGGGGCGGTATTTGAGTTTGACGGGGAGACCCCACCCCCACCCGAATCACCTGTCCACGGCGATTCAAATAAACAGAGAGAGGCTGTTTGATGTCAGTGCTAATAGAGGCAATTCTTTCTGCTAACTCTACTGTCGTCAGACGATCTCCCGTAACCCTCTGTTGATACAATCTTTGTAATTGCTTTAATTGATTTGGTTTTAATCCCTGTATATTTCCGTAGATTGTTGCGATGGACATTAAGCAAAAAATTAGTTGTTTCTTCGCACTATTGTAATTCACCATTGAAGTTTGCGCATTTGCACGGAACAAAAAAAATGTTTTCTTCGATACAATATAAGCAGGAAAGTAAATTATAATCTCATTAAATCAAAATCTATACTTCAGCAGTATTAAGATAATGATGTATTCTTTTGATATTACGCAATGATTGGAAAATTGTTTGATAGATATGAACAATTTGCTCAGAAAGTTGACTATCCAGAATAAAAAAATATTATAGTCTTATACTTTCCAGTTCCAAACCATTGACGAGGAAAAGACCAAATGATCACCGTACCACAAACTGAAATGGAATTATCATTGATTGACAATGATCATAAAGCAACAATTTTATTGGTTGATGATCTCAAAGCCAATCTTAAACTGTTAACTTATATTTTAGATGCAGAAGGCTATCAAACCAGCTTTGCGGTGAGTGGCAAAGAAGCCCTAGAAAGATTAACTATGCTTCACCCAGACTTGATCCTACTTGATTTGATGATGCCAGACCTCAATGGTTTGGAAGTGTGTAAAACCATTAAAGCAAATCCCCTATGGCAAAATATTCCCGTGATTTTTCTCACAGCGAGTCAAGAAGAACATCATTTACTCGAAGCTTTTGAAACGGGAGCTTCTGACTATGTAACCAAGCCTTTTCGGAAACCAGAATTAATCACCAGAGTAAAAAATCAAATCACCATTCAAAGACAACAGAAAGAGATTTTAAGATTACGACAAAGACTAGGTGAAATCTCTTAGAAAAAAAAGTAAAAAAATCTAACAATATTTGTTATATTTGCTATTATCAAATAGACCTCAGCAAATAGAGAATATATGTATGTTAGCCTCGAATAAACCCCTAGATGATGAAAACGTAGTAGCACAGAGAAAAATATTAACCGCCGATGAAGTTAATTTAATGGTGGTTAAAAATCCTCCTCATACAACCAGAAAAGTTAGACAAAGCAAGTCTAAGGCAATAGTTGATTATAATAATTCTATTCCTCTACCTTGGTGGTTAAAAATATATTCGATACTTAGTCACAGTTCTTCTTGGTTAACCGTGATAATTGTCTTAATTGCTGGGAGTATCTATGGTTTGACCGTTTATGCTCCTCAACAGTGGACGAGTAAGTATAATGAATTAGAAGATTTACGCCGTAGGGAAAGACAATTTACCCTTGCTGATGAAATCTTTAAAAATAAATTAGCCCAAGAGGCAGAAAATCCCAAATCTGGTTTAGTTAATCCAGAAAATAGCCAACCGCCTTTATTTTTACCCAAAACAGAGGTTAAACCAGTGGAGTTACTTCCCCCTGAAACTGTGATGCCAAAAACAGTTAAGCCAGTTTTTCCCATTGCTTATTAATGAATGGGCAAAGGGCAAGGGGCAAAGGTAATTATTAATGTTATAAATGATAAGATTTGTATTTTTAGAATAGTAAAAAGTATATCAAATCAGCGTTTGAGTAATTATTCTTTTAATTTATCATAACTAACCTTCATAATTCATAATTCATAATTCTTACTTCCCCTTCCAAAACTATGAACTTTTCACGATCTGATCAAAAAAACTCTTTCCCTGTGGCAAAATCGAGGTCAAAAAAAAGTAAATCATCAGTACATGGTTTATCTTTGAACATTGTCATTAGGTTATTTTTAATCTGGTTATTTTTGATGGCAGGGGCGCTAGGTTTGGGGTGGCGTTTATCAGTACTACAATTACAACAAGGTGCGGAATTAAAGGGGAGGGCGCTACAACAGCAAAGGTTTAATTTTCGTCCTTATATTCCTCGTCGTGCTGTGGTAGATGCGAATAATAATGTTTTAGCAACAGATAGATTGATTTATGAGCTATACGTTCATCCCATCATGCTAAAAGATCGAGAAGAGGTGGCACAAAAATTAGCAGAAGTTATGGGAGATCGTGATACTACTGATTTTTTAAAGTTATTTACAACTCGTGATACGGGTGTACTTATTTCCAAGGAAATTGAAGAAAATAAAGCCAATGTAATTCGTAGTTGGAAAATAGAAGGGATTGATTTGGAAAGGAGTTACGCTCGTTTTTATCCGCAAAATAATTTATTTGCAGACATATTAGGTTATGTTGATACAGAACATACTGGACAGGCAGGTATTGAATATAGTCAACCAGATTTATTGGAAAGGGATGTTAACAGTCCAGGAATAAAATCTCTCTTGACTGTTAATAAAAGTGGAGATGGGTCATATTTACCGGTTAGTTTGCCTCAAGGAATTGCGCAGTTAGATGATTTAAGTGTGCGTTTAACGGTGGACTCTCGTTTACAAAGGGCGGTAAGAGATCGGTTATCGGTTCAGATGAAGGAGTATAAAGCGAAACGAGGAGCAGTAATTGTTTTAGATGCTCAAACTGGGGGGATTTTGGCGTTAGCCTGTGAACCGACTTATAATCCTAATGAGTATTTTGCCTATGATTTTGCTTTGTTTAAAAATTGGACGGTAACGGATAGTTATGAACCGGGTTCGACTTTTAAACCGATTAATATGGCTATTGCTTTAGATGAAGGGGTGGTGAAGGCTAATAGTATAGTATCAGACCCTGCTAGTGTGGTGATAGATGGGTGGCCCATTTCTAATTCTAGTCGTACTGGTTTAGGTTCAGTCAGTTTGACTAGGGCTTTAGAGGTATCCAGCAATACGGCAATGATCAACATTATGAGACGTATTCCCCGTAATCGTTACTATGAGAGATTGCAGGAGTTAGGTTTAAATCAACCCATGGGCTTAGATTTACCTTTTGAGGGGGTGGGCTTTTTGAAGTCTGAGAAAGTTTTTACGGCAAGGGATATTGAAACGGCGGTGTCTTCTTTTGGTCAAGGGTTATCTCTCACACCCATGAAGTTGGTGCAGTTGGTGGGCGCTTTGGCTAATGGTGGTAAGTTGATAACGCCCCATGTGGTAGAAGGTTTTATTAATGGGAAGGGGGAGTTAACTTCTACTCCTGAGTTGGTAAGTAAGCAGGTTTTTGAGCCTTCTTCGACGGAAGCGGTGGTGAAGATGATGGAATCGGTGGTGGAAAACGGTACGGGCGCTGTGGCTAAAATTGAGGGTTATCATGTGGCTGGAAAAACTGGCACTGCCCAAAAGTCAGATGGTAAAGGAAGATACTCTCCTACGGCAAGAATTACCAGTTTTGTTTCTATTTTTCCTAGTGATAATCCTCGTTATGTCATCTTGGCGGTGATTGATGAACCAAAAGGCGATAGTATTTATGGTTCTACGGTAACAGGTCCTGTGGTGAAGGATGTTATTAAATCCTTAATTTACATCAAGGGTATTCCTCCCACTAAGTAGGATTTGCTAAAAAAGTATTTTGATGAAGATAGGTGTCAGGTTTCAGGTTAAAGAATGAAAAATCTATGTCAATAAACGAATAAAACCGGCTTGGGAAAAATGTTTGTCAGCAGTAAAGGCTTCGGTTATTTCTTCCTGTTTCATAATCACAAAACTGATACAATCCGTTAAACCCCAATCTTTATCAGTTCTTGACTGATATAATGCTAATCCTTCAGTAAACAAATCATCACTTAAACCGACTATTTTGATAGATTTGAGCGTAGATAAATTAAGAATAAAATTAGCAGTGTTGTGTCTAATTAGAGGAGAAGATAAAGCATCAGCGACTTCTAATAAAATAAAATTACTGGTAATAAATATATAATTTTGTTGAACTAATTGCAAACGTACTTGAATTGCTTTTGATGCCAAGTATCATCAACATTTAGTAAAGCAATCCAAGCTGAAGTGTCCATAAAAACTTGATTCATCAATAATTAATTTGTTTGTTTTGGTATTCCATAAAGATAATGATCGTGTTGTTCTGCTAAATCTGTAATTCCTGTACTAACCTTGCATTTTTCTAATAAATCTCCCAACTCATCATTTTTAATTTCTCTTTGACTACGACTTTTAAGAAATTGATAAAATTCCTGTAAATCTTCTTCTGATAAATAATCTAATTCTTGTTTTATTAACTCTTTGATACTCATATATTTTGCTGTATTTAATAATTGTCTGTTACCTTTTGGCTACTTTAACTAAAAATTTACATACTCAAAGTAAAAGAGCCATTTTTTATTTTTTAATCACGATTTCTAGGACGCTTGTAGTACGTCTTATCCTTTATTAATTAATATTTGTGAATGATTCATCGAATCTTAATTAATAGTTTTTTATTATCAATTATCCATTAATCTCACTACTTCACTTTGTGATCAACTCCTAATTACCCCTAGGAAAACGGCGCCGTTGTAAAAATTCAGGAATATCTAAACCAGTGCCTTGATTTTCCATCATGCCCGTTAGGTTGTCATTATCTTCTATGGGAGGGGGGAGAGGGGCGCTGATAGTCGGTTGACGAGGTTTCGTCTCGGTGTTTTCTCCCTCAAAACCAGTGGCAATAACTGTAATGCGAATTTCTCCCTGCATTTTTTCGTCAATTACTGCCCCAAAAATGATGTTAGCATTGGCATCAACAATTTCATAAATAGTTTCTGCTGCTGTATTTACTTCGTGTAAAGTTAAATCGTTGCCACCTGTAATATTTAAGATTACGCCTTTGGCACCTTGAATAGAAGATTCTAGTAAGGGGGAAGAAATAGCCGAGACAGCGCTCTCCTTCGCCCTCGATTTTCCTGAGCCAATACCAATACCCATCAAGGCAGAACCAGCATCTGCCATAATGGCGCGCACGTCGGCAAAGTCCACATTGACTAAACCGGGAATGGTAATAATGTCAGAAATACCCTGCACCCCTTGACGCAAAATGTCGTCAGCGATGCGGAAAGATTCTTGTAAGGGAGTTTCGGGGGGAATTACGGATAATAATTTGTTGTTAGGAATGATAATCAGGGTGTCCACTCTACTTTGGAGGGCGCTGATACCTTCATCGGCTTGATTGGTGCGTCGGCGCCCTTCAAACGTAAAAGGGCGAGTGACTACGCCGACAGTTAAACAGCCCATTTCTTTCGCCACTTCAGCCACAATGGGGGCAGCGCCCGTGCCTGTGCCACCACCCATCCCGGCGGTAATAAAAACGAGATCAGTATTTTCTAAGGCTTTAGCTATTTCATCTCTGGATTCTTCGGCGGCTTTTTGCCCAATGGAAGGATTTCCACCTGCTCCTAATCCTTTCGTCACTTTTTGCCCTACTTGTAAACAATAGGTAGCCATGGATTGAGCTAGGGCTTGGGCATCGGTGTTGATTTGCCAAAACTCAATTCCAGAAACGTTACTTTGAATCATACGATTAACGGCATTACAACCTCCACCACCAACACCAATTACTTTTATTTTGGCAATGTTACTTGGAATAATCTGTCGAGAGTTCATAGCTACTTCTGGCGGTGATTTATCTGGTTTAGGAGTTTTTTTTACGGTGCGAGGATGAGATTGATTATTTTGTGACTTATCTTGATTATTTTTGATCCCTGCTGATTCCATTAGGTATTTGGCAAGGTTGGCGTTAGAATCATTCATTTTTGGCGATAATAAAAGTAAATTTTCAGGAAAAAATAATAGTTTTACTTACAATCTGATGTTACGCAGTCAAACGAGATATTAATAGTTTCAAAGGTTAAGTGCGAACGAAAAATTAGTATTTTAAGGTTTATTATGCGTAACGTCAGTTACGATTGTGATATTTTGTCAAAAATAGACTCAATCTCATCACTACTGAGCAAAATTATAACCTAGATTCTGCGATTAGTTTATTTATCAAAAATTTGGGTAAGGGAAGCAAGAATTATGAATTATGAGTTATAAATACTTAGTCATCGGTGTATAAATCCTAAGTTATCCATTATCAATTATCCATTGCCGTTTTAATCAATTAAAAAAATTAACTAATTCTTGCAATTTATCCCAAGCTGTGCCACTAGCAAGAATAGTTCTAGCTTTGTCGATGGCTTCTTGATGGTTGCCAAAAGGCACTATTTCTCCTACTTCTAGGGCAAGGGCGCTATTAAGAATGACGGCATCTTGTTGGGCGATGGTGCCTTTACCTTGTAATACTTGGGTAAGAATTTCGGCGTTTTCTGCTACGTTACCCCCTTTTAAGGCGGTGAGAGGGGCGCTGGTTAAACCTAATTCGGCTGGGTTTATTTCAGTTTTGATTATTTTGTCTTTTGCCACCATAACTATATCGGTAATATCTCCTAATCCTGCCTCGTCTAATTTTTCTCTACCATGAAGGGTAATTGCCTTATCAATCCCCAAACCTTGCAAGGCAAGGGCAAGAGGTTCGATGAATTGTGGGGCATAGACTCCGATAATTTGACGGGTGGGGCGTAGGGGATTGACGAGAGGACCTAATAAGTTAAAGATGGTTCTAATTTTTAATTCTTTGCGGATGGGCGCTACTGCTTTCATGGCTGGATGCCATCCGGGGGCAAACAGAAAGGTAATGCCGACTTGGTGGAGGGCGCTTTTATATTCTTCCATTTCTCCTGTTAGTTTCACGCCTAAATACTCTAACACATCGGCAGAGCCTACTTTACTGGATGCGGAACGATTACCATGTTTCGCTACTTTTATGCCTCCAGCGCCCGCCACAAAAGCCACAGCAGTGGATATATTAAAGGTAGATGAACCATCCCCACCAGTGCCACAGGTATCGATGAGAGGGGCGCTATGGTTGACAACTTCCGATTGTAGGGATTGAGATTGTAGCACTTCTGCCATGCCTGTCAATTCTTGTCCGCAAACCCCTTTTAGTTGTAAAGCGGTTAAAATTGCTCCTGATAAAGCGGGGGAAATTTCTTCTTGTAACCATCCCGTCATCAGCGCCCTCGCCTGTGGTTTAGTGAGGGATTCTTTGTCCATTAGTTGCTGTAATAATGCTGACCAATCTGTTATCATTGCTACTCTATAATTATGATCATCGGTCATTTTATAATATCTTAGTTCGTGCGATTCGTTCAGTCCAAAAGTTAAGGTTGAAATACCTGAAACGTGGGATTGG
>JACYMF010000102.1 GCA_015272165.1 Cyanobacterium sp. T60_A2020_053 | reverse complement strand
ACCCTCACCCCCAACCCCTCTCCCACAGGAGATACCCTCACCCCCAACCCCTCTCCCACAGGAGAGGGGAGAAAGAATTTAGTACAGTTACAAACCGCTTTCGGTTATACTGCCGAAGATGTGGACATGGTCATTTCTGCCATGGCAAGGGATGGTAAAGAGCCGACTTTTTGCATGGGTGATGATATTCCCTTGGCTGTGCTATCCGATAAACCTCGTTTATTGTACGATTATTTTAGACAGCGTTTTGCCCAAGTTACCAATCCTCCCATCGATCCGTTACGGGAAAGTTTGGTGATGTCTTTGGAAATGCACTTGGGTGAAAGAGGCAATTTATTACATATCGAACCGAAAAGCGCCCGTACTTTGGTGATTGATTCCCCTGTATTATCTCACCATGATTTTAATATCATCAAAGATTCGGATTTTTCCACCATTGAGTTATCCACCTTATTCCCCATCAGTGATGGTCCAGACGGTTTACAATTAGCTTTAAATCGTTTATGTGATCAGGCTACGGAAGCGGTGAAAGCAGGTCATCAAATTATTGTTTTGAGCGATCGCATCACCCCCGATTTAACCCCCCCTAATCCCCCCTTACAAGGGGGGGAAGCCCTCACCCCCACCCCCTCTCCCACAGGAGAGGGGAGTATTGATAGTGATACTTCTTATATTCCTCCCCTATTGGCGGTGGGCGCTGTGCATCAACACCTCATTAAAGAGGGATTACGCTTGAAAACTTCCTTAATTGTGGATACGGCACAGTGTTGGAGTACCCATCATTATGCTTGTTTAATTGGTTTTGGGGCTTCTGCTGTGTGTCCTTACTTAACCCTGCAAACTGTGGCAGATTGGTGGCATGACAGCAAAACTCAGAAATTGATGGATACGGAAAAAATTGAAAAAATTTCCGAAATCGAAGCGTTAAATCGCTACCGTAAATCTGTGGAAGCAGGTTTATTAAAAATTCTCTCGAAAATGGGTATTTCTTTACTAGCTTCTTATCATGGCGCGCAGATTTTTGAATGTATTGGCTTGGGCGCTGATGTCATTAAGTTAGCCTTCAAAGGTACTACTAGCCGTGTGGGTGGTTTAAACCTCTCTGAGGTAGCTAATGAAATCGTGACTTTCCACCATAAAGCCTTCCCTGAATTACAAGCCAAAAAATTAGAAAACTACGGTTATGTAAATTATAAAAAAGGTGGAGAATATCACATGAACTCCCCTGAAATGGCTAAATCTTTACATAAAGCGGTGGCTTCTTATGGCTCAAAAGAAGGTTATGATCATTATGACTGGTATCGCAATTATTTGGAAGAGCGCCCCGTTACTGCTCTGCGTGATTTGTTAGAGTTTAAGAGTGATCGTAATGCTATCTCTATTGATGCTGTTGAGCCTGTAGAGGACATTGTCAAACGTTTTTGTACCGGGGGGATGTCCTTGGGTGCATTAAGCCAAGAAGCGCACGAAACCCTCGCTATTGCCATGAATCGTATTGGTGGTAAATCTAATTCTGGGGAAGGTGGGGAAGACCCTAATCGACGTAATCCCATTGATGAAGTGGACGAAAAGGGCAGTAATCACTTTTTCCCTCATCTCAAGGGTTTAAAAGTTGGTGATAGCGTTTCTTCTGTCATTAAACAGATTGCTTCTGGTCGTTTTGGGGTTACTCCTGAATATTTGATGAGTGGTGAACAGTTAGAGATTAAAATGGCGCAGGGAGCGAAACCGGGAGAAGGTGGACAGTTGCCGGGTAAGAAAGTAAGCGAATATATTGCCATGTTACGCCGTTCTAAACCGGGTGTTACTTTGATTTCTCCTCCTCCTCACCATGACATCTATTCTATTGAGGATTTGGCACAATTAATCCACGATTTACACCAAATTAATCCTACTGCTAAGGTATCGGTTAAGTTGGTGGCAGAAATCGGTATTGGTACGATCGCCGCCGGGGTTGCTAAAGCTAATGCTGATGTGATCCAAATTTCGGGTCATGATGGTGGTACTGGTGCATCTCCTTTGAGTTCCATTAAACACGCTGGATGTCCTTGGGAATTGGGAGTTACGGAAGTTCACCGCACTTTATTGGAGAATCAGTTAAGAGATCGGGTTTTATTACGCGCTGATGGCGGTATGAAAACTGGTTGGGATGTGGTCATGGCGGCGTTGATGGGCGCTGAGGAGTACGGTTTTGGTACTGTAGCGATGATTGCGGAAGGTTGTATTATGGCGCGCGTCTGCCATACTAATCAGTGTCCTGTGGGTGTCACTACTCAAGAAGAAAGATTGCGTAAACGCTTCCCGGGTGTACCTGCGGATGTGGTTAATTTCTTCTATTTTGTGGCGGAGGAAGTGCGCTCTATTCTTGCTAAGTTGGGTTACACTAGCTTAAATGAGTTGATCGGTCGTGGTGATTTGTTGACTTATCGTCATAGTGCGCAGTTAACGAAAACTAAGGCTTTAAATCTCGATTGTTTAACTAATTTACCTGATACGAAAACCGATCGTAGTTGGTTAAATCATGGTGATACTCATACTAATGGTCATGTGTTGGATGATGAGATTCTCTCTGATTCTGCGGTAACTGATGCCATTGCTAATCAAGGCACTTTAACTAAGGACATCAAGATCGTTAGTACGGATCGCTCTACGGGCGCTCGTATTGCTGGTGTAATTGCCAAGAAATACGGTGACTCTGGTTTTGAGGGTAGTTTAAATCTGCAATTCAAAGGGGTTGCTGGTCAAAGTTTCGGCGCTTTCAATATTCAAGGTATGAATATTCACCTCGAAGGGGAAGCTAATGATTATGTGGGTAAGGGTATTAATGGCGGTGAAATTGTCATTATTCCTCCTGCTTCGGCTACCTATAACGCTTCTGAGAACGTAATTCTCGGTAATACTTGTTTATATGGTGCAACCGGTGGCGTTTTATATGCGGTGGGGCGCGCTGGTGAGCGTTTTGCGGTGCGTAATTCCAAGGCTGTTGCTGTGGTGGAGGGCGCTGGAGATCACTGTTGTGAGTACATGACAGGTGGTTTAATCGTAGTCTTAGGCACTGTGGGCAGGAATGTGGGCGCTGGTATGACGGGGGGTTTGGGTTATTTCCTTGATGAAGATAATACTTTTGAGGCAAAAGTTAACCCCGAAATCGTCAAAATTCAGCGCATTTCTACCCCTGAAGGGGAAGCACAATTAAAGGATTTAATTACTAATCATGTTAATAAAACTGGTAGTAAAAAGGGTCAATTAATTTTAACTAATTGGTCAGAATATTTACCGCAATTCTGGCAAGTTGTACCCCCTTCCGAAGCTGATAATCCAGAGGTGAGGGCGCTGAAAGAGTTAACTACTGTTTAAGTTGATTTTGCCTCTTGTGGGTTAAGCGGTAATGGTTTATAAGTGGTGGGTTGTGGGAAATGGGTTGAACATTGTTCAACCCCTACGATAACGCAAACTGTAGGGGCAGAATAATATTCTGCCCACCAACACCCAAATATCCTTAAAAAGGCAAATCTAATATAATATTTTTTGACGATGAATATTCCGAATCTTTCTCCCAATTACGAGGATTATTGATAATATATTCTCTAACATTATTGAGCATTTCTTCATTTTTAATTATCTTCTCATAATAGTTTCTTTGCCATATTAAAGAAGTACCTGTTTGTTGACAAATCTGATTAATTTTTCTGGTTACCGCACCTTTAAATGATCGAACAATACTCGGAATTGAACCTTTAACAACTTTCTGATATTGATTATATTTTTCCTCTTGATTAGCTGAGTTTTTAAGCCATAAAATTCCGTGTATATGATTAGGCATAATCACAAATACATCTAACTCTACAGAAAGGAAATGTTCTGGTATTTCTAACCAACATTGAAGAACAATCGCACCTAAGTTATTCAATAATACTTGATCTTTTTTGATCTCTCCCCATAGACATTGTTTATATTTCGTGCAAATAGTTAAAAAATAAGCACCTTGTTGACTATAATCGTAATGTTTTAAACGGATTGAGCGACGGTCAAAAAACATCATTGGAAGTATTGTCAATTATTATCAATGAATTGCTTTAACGAATAATAAAGATGAGTGGGTTGAACACGTTTCAACCCCTACGATATGAAAAATATTGTTATTGTTACCTAAAGTCTAATATATACATCTCTGAGGTATATATTACTCATAACTTCACTTCACATAGCACATTATATGAAAACGGGAAAACTAAACAAAGATGTTGTTGGTCAAATTACTGAGGCAATTATTAGTAACAAAAAAACTAAAGGAAAAATATTAGCTATTGCTAGATATGTTGAAGATGAAAAAGTTTGCTTTCAAACTGCCGAAGGACAAAATGGCACTTGGATTCCCGCTTTGGCATTAGTTAATTATAATAAACTTGTTTTATCACCAAGTTCTGTAACCTCAGAAGAAAAAACTATCTTAGTACAATCGCCACTAGTCGAATCGCCTCAAAATGTTACAATTCTAGTACAGAAAAGAGCAGAACAGGATTTAACTTCTTTGGTGAATTTTGCAGATAATTTGGCTAAACAGTTGGCTAAACAGATTGATAATAAAGTTAATAGCGATATTCAATTAATTAACTCCGCAATAGAAGAAACCCAGAAATTAGTCGAAGATATAACTAAAAAAATAAATAAGTCAGGAAAGAATACAGTCAAGTTTATTGATCAGTGTTTAACTGAACTTGATGTGCTGTTGGGAAGCATTGTTATTGAAATATCAAACATAATTCAAAATATCTGGAGTGAGATTTTTCGTCAGTGTGTCGCTTGGGCAATGGAAGAGACTCAAAAGTCTTTTGATCGTGCTAAAAAAGTAGTTGATGAATTAAAACAAAAACATCCAAAAGAAGACTATCGTCAAATCGCTCAAAGATTAATTAACAGAAGCACAGTGCTTTCAGTTACTTTTGGTATTGCGATAGATGGAATTAAATTAGTGGAATCATGGGCTAAAGTATCAATCGGTTTAGATTTAGTTAAAAATTCCGCCCTTTTGTCAGAGTTAATTTACCAAATCAGTATTGCTTATGGTTTTGATGGCGACACTAAAATTAGCACTGGAGAAGGTATTGCTATTATTGCTTTGTCTTTGGGAATAGATGTTTTACAACAATTAGGGCTCAATGCATTAACATCCGCTAGTCTTAGTGCTAGTATTGCTATTAAAGCTTTTTCTAATGTTGCTCTGTTTCAATTAGTTGGTTATGCTTCATGTTTATATTTTGAGCTGAAACAACAAAAAGCTGATAATCCTTTGGTTTTTGCACCTGCTTATCGACAGTTTACGGCTAAATTGCAGACTTATCTTAATGAGACATTAACTGAAACCAAGAAACTCAATGAAATTATTAAAGATGCGGTAGAAATCAAAGAAGAAGTACCAGCTTTTGCTAATGCTTAAAAAAGTTTAGTTAATGTGATGAGGAATTGACTTAAAGATTCTGAAGGGAATGGGTTGAACATTGTTCAACCCCTACAATATGATAAGCTCATCTGAATTTTAATCATAAAATGCCCAAGAAAATGAAGTTTTAAAAGCAATAAAAGAAGTAAAAAAGAGAGACAAAATGGATAATTGGAAATATTCAATGATCATTAAGTGGTCTAATGTTGATAATTGTTATTTAGTTGGGGTTCCTGATTTTGAAGGGCAACAATGGCGCACTCATGGTGATACTTATGAGGAAGCCTTTCAAAATGGTATTGAAGTTTTAGAGTTATTAATTGAGGATTATCAACTATCGGGAGAAACTTTACCAATACCTAATGTTTTAACAGAAAAAGTTGCTTAAATGGCTGTTTTCAAATAAGCATGAATTAATGGAGAAAATTTTTAGAAATTGACAAGATAAATAATCATATTCTAAAGCTGTTGCTATGGTGGAGGGCGCTGATGATCACTGTTGTGAATACATGACGGGCGGTTTGGGTTATTTGCTCGGTGAAGATAATACTTTTGAGGCAAAAGTTAATCCTGAAATCATTAAAATTCAGCGTAATTGCAGCCCAGAAGGTGAGGCATAATTAGGGTTTGCTGAATAAGTCAAAACCCTTGTCTAATAGAGGTTTAAAGTCTATTATACATAACAAAAAGTTTCATAAATTGACTTTTTCCTCTAAAAACCCACTTTCCGCATATTTCAAGAAAAGACAGAAATATTACGAAAAAGAGTAGAAGAAAATCAGGTACATTAGTGACATCCTCATAAATAATCAACGGTAAAGATAAGAAAATGTCTCAATTCATCAATGTGCAAGTAGAAAATCTTGACCATTTAGGCATAATTGCGGGAATAATTGATGAGATAGGGGTTGTCGAGATTATCAACGAAAAATTACCAAGGCATTGCACGGAAAAAATCAGTAAAGGGTTAGTAGTCAAAGCCATGATTATCAATGCCTTGGGTTTTTTGTCTCAACCGTTGTATTTATTTTCAGAGTATTTTGAGGATAAAGCCTTAGAAAAACTATTAGGAAAAGAAGTAAAAAAAGAATACTTAAATAATGATAAATTAGGGAGAACCCTATATGGTTAATGTCTTTAAGTCTATTGGTATATAATTTGGGTCAAAGAGAAATGAGAAAAGAGTTGAAAAGAAATAAAGTAGGATTAAAAAATCAGTTAGGAAAAAGGACAGATAAAGTGACGATGAGTGATTTCAGTGCTTACAAGGCGTTCATGTAGTAAAAATCAATGAAGAAGAAAAGGTAGTGAATATGAACAAAAATAGAGAAGAAATATTGCAGTATTTACCAGAAAAATGCCGTGAATATTATCAGTAAGATAAAAGCATTAATAGTTAGTAAGAAAATTAGAGAAAAAGAAAATCATCAAAGATAAATAAAATTTGATGCAATACTTTTGTGGTGCAAAAAAAAAGAGATTGGAGAGGAGGGAAAATCACTAGAGGAATAATTTTGCCGTGATTTCCTCTCTAAATCATTACAAATGGTGATTTTACTTGTTGTAATATTTTTATTACAAAATAGAGTGGGGAAAGTGGGTAAAAATACAGTATTTTTTTTCCATCCCAATCAAAAATAATTGATGAAAACTAGGAATTTTTAACAAGCTATGATTATCCTAAAACGTTTGATTTATAAACCTTTCTACTATCCACTTCCCCCACGACACCACTTTTTCACCAGAGCCTATTTATTTATCACGAAAAAAATCAGCGCCCATCGCCCTAGCTTCCCAACAAAAAATAGAGAATCCATAACCCAAATTTTGAGTAATATCTATTTGTTTTTGTATCTCGGCAGGATGTTTATAACTATCAAAAGAACCTGCATAAATGCCTATAGCTACAGGGATTGATTCATCTAATTTGTCTATTTCTGATGTAATTATAGCTTGTTCAAACTCTTTAGAATTATCACGATAAATTTGGATAATAACCTCATCAATATATCCTTGTTTAGCCCAATATAGCCAATCTTGATTATATTTATTTTTTGAAAAACTATAGGGATTAGGAGATAAACTAAATATCAAATTAGGATTAATTTTATCTATACTTTTTTTAACTTGAGCAGTAAGTTCATTCATTTCATTGATATAATTACCGAATTGACTTGGCACACCCCAATGATCATCTAATTGTATGCCAGTTAACTCTTTATAGTTCGCCACTTCTTCGATAATATCCAAAATATATTCTTGTACCTCTGGATTGTCAGGATTTAGCCACACAAAACCATTAACAACGGTTTTCCCCTCTGGAGTTTTTAACAACCAGTCGGGGTTATTAACAGCAACAAAATTAGTAGGGGATAACATCAAGCCATACTCTAACCAAGCATACAATTTTAATCCTTGTCGCCCTGCTTCTATTTTCGATGCTTTTAAAACGTCTGTGAAAGGAGGTAAAAAAAGAGGATTAGTTTTTACAGTTTGAGATGGATAAATTGTGCCACCAAAACCATAAGTGCTGACATAAATATGAGTATAATTAGAACGGGCTAAATGAGCAAAAATATTATCTAATAAAGTGGTGTGATGAAAAAATATTGTCCCCACATTGGTTAACCATACTCCCCTGATTTCTGCCGATGATTCTATTTCAGATTTAAAAGATGGTGCTGGACGAGACAAAAAATAACCGATAATGATAAAGGAAAATAGAATTAAACTTCTTTTTTTGAAGAAAATTTGTCTAATTTTCATTGATTATTTATCAATATTCATATTTTTGACACTTGTCTTCAAATCTTTCCATAAAACTTTAATTTGCTCATAGGCTTGATTAGCAGAGATTTTTCCGTTAGTTTCTAAGTTGCAAATATAGCTTATTTTCTGGGCAAATTCCTGCAGATTAGCGTTAAAAACTAGATTTTCTGGGGTAAATTCTCCTCGGAAAGAGGCATGAGGAAAGAGAAAGGTCTCTTTTTCATGATTAGGCGGGTTATTTTCTGACACTCAGTTAATTCCTAATTAAACTAAACTTCTGCATTTTAGCAAAAAAGCTACATTTTGAGCTAATCAGGTTATTAGTTCTTCAAAAACCAGCGCCCTTCACCATTTATTAAGATGATGGGTTATTATTTTTATTATTAATAAATCGAGACAGAGTATAAATAACTAAACCGAGAACAGCAATACCAAAAACAAACTTAACGATAGAAAAAACCGTATTAACTAGAGATAAAAGTAGCATAATCCCAAATACAGCTATAATCACTTTACCTGCAGTCGGTAAAGCCAAAAACCAATTTTTAACGGTAGGAATAACACTTTTTTGAGGATTATTAGGAGGAGTTAACGGTGTAGAATCATAAATTTCTGCTTCAATTTGTTCTAGTTTCTCTTCCCATTTATTATTCGATTTTTCATTCATGATTTTAATTACTAAAAATTAGGTAAAAAGGGGTTGCCCTCACCCCAACCCCTCTCCCATAGCAGGGTGTTTTCAAAATCAGGATCAAAATTGATTTGTTTAGCAGGGGAAGCAGAGGAAGTAAGGGAGAAAGGGAGATTTTTTACTATTAATTGATTTATTAGTAGTTCAAAACCTCTGAATTTCAGATTATTGGCTAGTTTGAGAAACTAACATTTTTGAGAATGAAAACGCCCTGCTCCCATAGGAGAGGGGCATAATATTTGTTATTAACGAATATACTCTTTTAAAATGCTATTGCGATTAGGATGGCGCAACTTACGCAGTGCTTTCGCTTCAATTTGGCGGATTCTTTCACGAGTAACGTTAAAAATTTGACCGATTTCTTCTAAGGTTTTCATGCGCCCGTCATCCAAACCATAACGTAATCTTAAAACATCACGCTCTCGAGGGCTAAGGGAATCAAGGACATTTTCCAAATCTTCCCGCAATAAATTTTTAGCAACCTCATCCTCTGGAGTTTCGCCATCAGCTTCAATAAAATCACCGAGACGAGAATCTTCTTCCTTACCGATGGGAGTCTCAAGGGAAATAGGTAGTTGAGCAGATTTAGCAATAAAACGTAACTTTTCGATGGTCATTTCCATATCTTCAGCGATTTCCTCCTCAGTGGGTTTTCTGCCCATTTTTTGAGAAAGCATTTTCGTTGTCTTCTTGATGCGTGAGATAGTTTCGTAGAGATGCACGGGAAGACGAATGGTGCGAGATTGATCAGCAATGGCGCGGGTAATAGCTTGGCGAATCCACCATGTGGCGTAGGTGGAGAATTTATAACCTTTTTCGTGGTCGAATTTTTCGGCGGCGCGTATCAAACCTAATGAACCTTCTTGAATTAAATCCTGAAACGATAAGCCTCGATTCATGTACTTTTTAGCGATGGAAACTACTAAACGGAGGTTAGATTGTACCATCTTATCCTTTGCCCTCCTGCCAATGTGTAAACGGCGATTAAATTGACGAAGATTAGGAATGTCACAGGCTTCTGCCCATTCTTGATCGGTGGGAATGCGCCCTAAATGTTCCATTTGCGTGGCGCGGATATACTCTAAGTCTAATAAATCAGCAATTTGTCGGGCTAACTCGATTTCTTCTTCGGCGCGTAAGAGGCGAATGCGTCCAATTTCTTGCAGATATACTCTAATAGAATCTTCGGTAAAAGGCTTTTTCTTGGTGGTGGTGCTACTTCGGCGACGGGCGCTGGGCAGTTTTCGAGTTTTTTGGTTCAAATCTGGAGTGCCGATGGCATCAGCCTCACTAATCATCTCGCTAAATTCCGCTTCCATGGTAGTAACTGATGTCTTGGTGTGGGAATTTAATTCTAAAAACTCATCTACATCGTGCGCTGGGGTGATAGTCGCCAAAATTTCTTGTGCCTGAGTCATACCGTTTTCCTCTTATTCTATTTTTCTCGAAGATTGGTTAGTAAAAAGTGATAAGCTGGAGAGATTGTTTCTCTCCGTCAGGTCAAAACCTGATTTTTTTGGCAACAAAACCAATAATTAGCTAATGTTTTCCTCTCTTTTGTTGATCCTAGAGATTGAACCAGCTTGATTTTCTGTGGCATTGTGCAAAATTTAATTAATATGCTCCACTTTTCTGCTATCATTGACAGTCTTAAATAACTATGTAATTATTTTTACTGTCTTTGATTTTTGCTAGACAGTTAAAGCACCTGAAAAATTCAACCTATTTTAATGACTTGTGGTGGGAATTAAACAAGTTTTTGAGGTTAAATCTTTCAGATATTGTAATGAATTTCACAGAAAATATCATGGTTATGGGATATTTTTTTATTTAGAGGTGAATAACATCCACTATAGTACATAGGTTTTTGTTGTTTTACGCATAGTCTTCCTTGCCACTAGGTTAACAAACCTTTTTGTTTTTGGGGGAAAAATTTCTAAATTTCCGTAAATATTTTTAGCCATTTTCTTTTAGCCATTTCCTTAAAAAAAGATTAAGGTAAATATTTGGGTAACATGGGATAATAATAGATTATCTTGATTACGAGGGAACAGAGATGATTGAAATGAAAGTGGCAGCCATCGCCCTTGATGCGGTTAGTCGTAGTCCTATTGTACTACTTAAGGATGCCACAGAGCGAAGGGCACTACCGATTTATATTGGGCAGGATCAAGCAAGGTCAATCATTGCAGCTCTTGAGCAACAACCGACCCCTCGACCTTTAACCCATGATTTGATGGTAGATTTTTTTAAGGTTTGGAATATTAAGTTAGAGCGTGTGATTATTAATGCTTTACAAGATAATACTTTTTATGCCCTGCTTTGCACGAAAATGGGTAAAAAAAGT
The DNA here is from genome assembly GCA_015272165.1 of Cyanobacterium sp. T60_A2020_053. NCBI lineage: Bacteria > Bacillati > Cyanobacteriota > Cyanophyceae > Chroococcales > Geminocystaceae > Cyanobacterium > Cyanobacterium sp. T60_A2020_053. The sequence goes on along the minus strand of JACYMF010000102.1, from coordinate 5,771 downwards.
AAAAATATTGACTGTCGCCCCAGCGATGCCATTGCCATTGCGGTGCGCGCTGGTTGTCCGATTTGGGTGATGGAAGAGGTGATTTTTGATGCTTCTATTCCTGTAGACACTCAGGCGGATGAGGATGAAAGACAGGCTTTTCGAGATTTTGTCTCCCAACTTAGCCCTGAGGAGTTAATTCGCCGCGCCCGTAAAACCAGTGATGAGTCTTAATCTAATTCTTTAGCTGAAACCATTGCCCCACCGTGTAATGAATTACACGGAACCAACAGTATATCGTTCAATGAATTGAACTTCATTTTTTTGAAATTTGAGGATGCAAATGTCCTACTCTAAAGAGTAGGCGTTGAACATTGTTCAACCCTTATGAATTATTGGTTTGAGGAATTGACATTTTTGAGAACAATAATGCCCTTATTTATAATTGCTTGAGATAGGAAAGTAAATCTGCCATGTCTTCAGCCGATGGTTGAAATTTAGGCATGGGGGGAGTTTGCCCACTAATTACTTGATTGATAATACCTTGTTCGGATTTATGTTTATATACTTGGGATAAATTAGGACCAACATTGCCGATACCTTGTAAACCATGACAACCAGCACAGTTGACATTAAAGATAGCTTCCCCTCGAATCAAATTACCTTGATAAGATAAAACTTCCTGCACATAAGGATTAGGGGAATAGTTAAGCCAAAAACTGACAGTAATAACAAGGGAGACAATGAGGATAATAGTTAGTGCGATGACAGTTGTTTTGCGCTCCTGTTGATTAAGTTTTGTTTCGATTAGCTGGTTATTCACGGGTTTAAGGTTGACTTTTGCTTAGTTTTATTTACATTTTGCAACATTTTTTGTCATAAGTGCTACTTTTTGTTTCAAAGAACAACTCGAATTTAGAATTTAGAATTTAGAATTCATAGTCACTGACTCAAACTTTGTTAAAATTAATTTTATTAAGAGAAGAAGTATAAAGAATCAATGCAATTCATCGATCAGGTAGAAGTAGAATTAATCGCTGGAGATGGTGGCGATGGGTTAGTGGCGTTTCGCCGTGAAAAATATGTCCCGGCAGGAGGCCCTTCAGGAGGTAATGGTGGTAAGGGTGGCTCAGTAATTTTAAAGGCGGTGACAAATTTACAAACTTTGTTAGATTTTCGTTATGCAAGGGTATTTAAGGCGCAAGATGGGAAGCGAGGAGGTCCCAATAATCGCACGGGCGCTGGAGGAGAAGACCGTATTTTAGAAGTGCCTTGCGGTACGATGGTTTATGATTTGGAAACGGAAGAGTTAATTTATGATTTGGTGGCGGAAAATGAAACTTTTGTGGTGGCAAAAGGTGGCAAAGGGGGTTTAGGTAATCAACATTTTCTCAGTAACAGTAATCGGGCGCCGGAATATGCTTTACCGGGTTTGGAAGGGGAAATAAAAAAAGTTCGTTTAGAGTTAAAGTTATTGGCACAGGTGGGTATTATTGGGTTGCCCAATGCAGGAAAGTCCACATTTATTTCGGCGGTATCTTCAGCGCGCCCCAAAATAGCCGATTATCCTTTTACTACGTTAATACCTAACTTAGGAGTAGTCAGGAAACCAACGGGAGATGGCACGGTTTTTGCTGATATTCCCGGTTTGATTGAGGGAGCTTCCGAAGGGATTGGTTTAGGGCATGATTTTTTGCGCCACATCGAGCGCACGAGGCTATTATTGCATTTAGTGGATATTAACTCAGAGGCGCCCCTCACCGATTATCAAGTAATTCGAGATGAATTATCGGCTTATGGTCGAGGATTGGATCAGCGCCCTTCTCTGTTAGCATTGAATAAGATTGATACTCTTGATGATGATAGTCAACAGGAAATTATTAAGGAATTTCAAGCAGTGTACGATGGAGAAATATTTTTAATTTCTGCGGTGACGGGCGCTGGATGTAATCAATTACTCCAAGCCGTCTGGCAACAGCTAGACTTAATGAGTGAACCTGTAGAAACTGTAACATTTTCCCCATAAAAAGGATTTGGGGTTGCTGATTTTAAATATGTTTTTGCTTGGGGTAGGGAATATCGGGCTAGAAGCCCGAAATACTTTTATTTACTTACTAGCTAAAACGGCGCGCGCCGCCTGTTTACCAGAAAGAGTAGCGCCCTCCATACTATCTATATAATCCTGTTGGGTGTAACTACCAGCGAGGAAAAAATTATCAATGGGAGTTTTTTGGGCAGGGCGAAATACATCCATGCCCGGTGCTTCCCGATAGAGAGATTGAGCTAATTTCACAACACTATACCAAGTCATATTCAGTTTTTGGGAAGAGGGGAATAATTGATGGACTTGTTTTAAGACATGGTGGGCGATATTTTCATTACTTTCCTTGATAAAAGGATCGCCCGGTGTTAAAACTAACTGTAATAAAGAGCCTTCTCCTTCCCTATAGTAATCAGAAGGGCTAGAGAGAGCAAGATCAGAAAAACAAGAAAAATCTGCATCAGCCGTATAAAGTAAATTGTCAATACCTACCGCTTCTTGCAATTGAGTGCGCTTGGCTTCGTCTTGCATTTCCGTTACCCAACCATCGAAGCGTAATTGCACCGTAGCAACAGGCACAGCATCCAACTTGTAAATATTATCAAACTCCGCCATGGTCCGCCATGATTCGGGAATCAATCTTTGAATACCCGGCACATCACAAGCACACACATAAGCATCTGCGGTGATTAATTCTTCATTTTTCCCGTCAGCAATGAGTAAACCAGTTACGGTAGTTTTGCCATTTTGTTGATATTGAATCTCTCTGACACGGCGCCGAGTATGGATTTTTACCCCTCTTGCTTCCAGATAGTCAGTGATAGGTTTATGTAAATATTCATGGGGTGAGCCTTCCAACATTCTTAACACAGAGGCTTCTGTTTTGGCAGCAAAAAATTGGAATATAGTCAACATACAGCGTGCGGAAATATTTTCTGTGTCGATAAAACCTAGCGCATAGGCAATGGGATTCCACATTTTATCAAGGCTACCCTGATTACCACCGTGGGAGCGAAACCAGTCAGCGAAGCTAATTTTATCTAACTCTCTGATTTGACGCATAGCGCCCTCAAAATCTATCAATCCGCGCACAATGGGGCTGGTGCCGAGGGCAAGGGAATTAGCTATTTTATCGCCAGTGGATAGTTGGGAAGTGGTGAAAAATGCTTTTAAACCGTTGAAGGGCGCACCTGTAAGGAAACGAAAGTCTAACTCTCCAATCCTACCACCTTCATTAATAAAGGTGTGAGTATGTTGTTTTAATCGGAGGTTATTAATAGCGCCCACCTTCTCCATCAGGGCGAATAAGTTGTAATAGCAACCAAAAAAAACGTGTAATCCCATTTCGATATGATTACCGTCTTTGTCAAGCCAACTGCCAACTTTTCCACCAACAAAAGGGCGCGACTCAAAAATTTCTACTTCACATCCAGCATCCGCTAAGTCAACGGCAGTGGCTAATCCAGCTAATCCAGCTCCAACGATGGCTACTCGCATTGATTTTTCTTCATAATCTTAACTTTTCTTTACACATTATAACTAATCAATGTCAACAGTTGAGGGCGCTGGGCTGATGTTAATTTATTCTTTTTGTTAAAATCAGTTTTTATACAAGATATAAACAATGAATGAAATTTGAGTGGAATGAAAACAAAAACAAACAAAATATCAATAAGCATGGTATTAGTTTTGAAGAAGCCAAAGAAATTTTTTACGGGATCATATTTACCATTACTGATGAAAGATTTGATTATGGAGAAGTAAGAGAAATTAGTATTGGCACCATAGAAAGTTTTGTCATTGTTACTGTAGTTCATACTGAAAGAAATGGCAAAATTCGCATAATTTCAGCGCGTAAAGCAACACCTAAAGAAAGGAAAACATACTATGAATATCTCACCCAAGCGACTTAAAGAAATAGCTAACATACCAGATGATGCGATTGATACTTCAGATATACCTGAATTAGACGATAACTTTTGGAGAAAGGCAAAAATGGTCAAACCCATCACAAAAAAAACTATTTCTATTCGCCTAGATAGCGACATTTTAGATTGGTTCAAATGTCAAGAGAAAGGCTATCAAACATCTATTAATAATGTTCTTCGTACTTATGTTGAGCATCAAAAAATAAACAAAGAAAACAATAACTAAACTACTTTAATTTCACCTAATATATTCCTTTTTTTTATCTATCAATGAATTTAACAATATTAGGGGTGCTAGGTTTATGCGGTGCGTTGATTTTATTAGCTTCTTTACCTAGTTTAAGTGTATTTACGGTGGTGACTCGCTCTGCTACTCTAGGTTTTTGGCACGGTGCCGTTACCAGTTTGGGAGTAGTAACAGGAGATATTATTTTCATTTTAATTGCTATTTATGGTCTCGCTTTTTTGGCGCAAGAAGGAGAGATTTTTTTTGCTGTGGTGAAGGGCGCTGGGGCTATTTATTTAATTTATTTAGCTATTAAATTATGGCGTTTAAAGCCAACTATTTATCATCAAAAGAAAGTTTCAAAAGAGCATTTGTGGGCAAGTTTCTTCGCTGGTTTATCTATTACTTTAGCAGATCAAAAGGCAATTCTTTTTTATCTTGGGTTTCTTCCTGCTTTTATTAATTTACAAACTGTTTCTATTGTTGATATTTTGATGATTATTTTAATTGTAATTGTCACCGTTGGGGGTGTAAAAATAGTTTATGCTTGGTTAGCTAGGGGTATTACTTTCTTGATTAATCCTCGTTTTAGTGTCTTAATCAATCGAGTTGGGGCAGGGGTGATGGGCGCTGTTGCTGGTGTTTTATGGTGGGATTTATGGCAATATTTGACCTCTAAATAAATCAGGTAACGACATGGGTGGATTCATGTGGATAGCTTTTAAACCACAATGGCGGGCGCCCTCCACATTAGCTAAATTATCATCAATAAAAAGCGTAGTACTAGGTTTTAACCTTTGATCTTTAATGACATACTCAAATATGGCTAAATCAGGTTTATGTAAGCCTATTTCATAAGAATAATAAATTTTATCAAACAGAGATGAAAAAGAATAATTAGTAATCGATTGAGCAAATCTTTGCTCTACTTCAGCGATATGAATTGGGTTAGTATTACTAAGAATAAAGGTTTTTTTATCCTGTTTAATTTGAGCTAAAAGCGCCCCTAACCTTTGCGGAACATATCCTAACATTCCATTCCAAATGTTGATTATTTCTGCTTTAGAATATTTGACATCAAGAATATTTTGCATATTATTAATAAATTCATCATCATTAATTTTCCCTACTTCATAAGCAAAAGCAACTTGTTTTAAATTAGGGACTAATAAATCAGCACTTAAAGAACTGTGTTGAGAAAAAAAATTGTAGGGATAGTTCATATTAACATCAATAATTACTCCTCCTAAATCAAAAATAATCGCCTCTATTTCATGATAATTAAGATTAATATTTTTCAAACTATCCATCATATAAAAATTAGCTTATTTACTTTATTCTAATGTCATCGGATTAAGTTAACTGAAAACTTTAGCTTCAATCACCAAAATTATTAGTCAAGTTTTCACGCCACTGACACAAAATATTATAATCATCATCGGTTTATTCTAGTTAACAACAATTAGGTAATTTATTATTATTGCTTGTTACTTTACTTATTGATACATTTATGCGGCACAATACGGTATATCCCCGTCCTGTGCCACAATAGCATCACCATCAAAAGAGATAGTGAAGGTCGTATCCGACAAAACTT
>JACYMF010000101.1 GCA_015272165.1 Cyanobacterium sp. T60_A2020_053 | reverse complement strand
ATTACCAATAGGGTGTTTTCTTTGTGTACTATAATTTATTACCAGATGAAGTGCGAAAGGTGGGTTAAAAAGTACCAGCAGACTATTTGTGTAGAATCAACCACCCATGACGGCTTGAGCAAGTCCGATGTAAAGAGGTATTCCCAAACCAATGGCTACGGGAGTACCTATGGCGGTGGATGCTCCTATATAAGCAGAGGGGTTAGCCGATGGAATCCCAGCGCGTAAAGTGGGTGGACCGGAGATGTCAGAACTAGAACAAGCGATAACAGCTAAGATCACCACACCACCAGCACTAAATCCTGTGACAGCATGGGCTACCATACCGAAACCAAAAGCAATCAATCCATGGAAGAGGGGTGCTACTACTGCATATACAGCGTACCATTGGGCAACTTTGCGCAATTCTCCCAGTCTTGACCAAGCCTCCATACCCATGATCAACATCAAGATAGAAAGAAACCCTCGAAAAAGAGGCTCATAAAAACTTTCAAAGACGCTTTCTGGACGAGTTATTATCCCCAAAGCCATACCAAGTAATAATGCGGACAAAGCTGATCCTTGAAGGCTCTCTTTAACAATGGGCCATATTTCAACGCCTTTTTTAGGGTTAGTGAGCTGAAGATACTCCTGTCTGGTGGCGGGATACTCTTCGTCACTGGGATAGTCTCCGGCGGCTACCGGGCGCTGGGCAAAGGATTCCTGTTTATTGAAATCCTATTCTAAGGTAGTACGTTGTTTGTTGACGTAAAGACTAGCCACAACAATGGCGGTGACGAGCGCTGGAATGTCCATGAAGGGATAAAGTGCCCCTGCCCAAGCCTCATACTCCATGCCCTGTTCTTCGAGGAGAGTTAAGGCTGCCGCCATGGTAGAGCCACTCACCGCTCCAAACAAACCGGCAGTAGCAATAGCATCTACTACTTTGACATTGGGTAGTTTTGCTAATGTATAGCGCCCGATGAATACAATAAGAATCCCTACTATCACAGCGAAGGCAGCAGGTAAGAGCATCTCAGTCAAATTAGATCCACGTAGGAGTTGAATATTATTTAACCCTCACAGGCTAAAAATGATGAGTAGATAAGCAAAATTAATTGGGCGTTTCATTCTTGATGTAGAGACGTTATCTGCAACGTCTTTACGGATATGTCAAAAATTGAATTGAGTTACAGACACACAATAAAAGTTAAAATAGGAAATAATTAACTTTTATTTATAATCAAGATTCATGGGCAACGAAACAATAGTATTATTGTCAACCAGAGAAATAGAAAAAATGCGCAATGCTGGAAAACTAGCGGCGCAATTATTAGAACATTTAGGGAAAATGGTCAAACCCGGAGTAAGTACCTACGCCCTCAACCAAGAAGCAGAAAAATGGACTAAAAGTAAAGGAGCAAAAAGCGCCCCTCTAGGTTATGGTAAACCACCTTTTCCTGCCTCTATTTGTACCAGTGTCAACGAAGTTATTTGTCATGGCATCCCTAGTAAAAACCACATTCTCAAAGACGGTGATATTATTAACATCGATGTTACCCCCATTGTTGACGGTTATCACGGAGATACCTCAAAAACCTTTTTTGTGGGGACTCCATCCCCTAGTACAAAAAAATTAGTGGAAGTGACAGAAGAATGCCTATATATTGGTATTAATGCAGTTAAGCCTAACGGCAGAATTGGAGACATCGGTGCTGCCATTCAGGAATACGCAGAAAGTCAAGGTTTTTCCGTGGTGCGCAATTTTGTAGGTCATGGTGTTGGTAGAGTATTTCATACTCCCCCCCAAGTGCCTCATTATGGTAGAAAAGGCACAGGGACAAAAATTCGCCCTGGCATGGTATTTACCATCGAACCCATGATTAATGAAGGTACATGGGAAGCTGATATGTTAGATGATGGTTGGACTGCGGTAACAAAAGATCGTAAATTATCGGCACAATTTGAGCATACCATCGCTGTTACCAAAACTGGAGTAGAAATTCTTACCGTTAATCGTTAAGTAATTTACCCACCGTGTAATGAATTACACGGCTACTGGTTTTACGTTCAATAAATTGAACTAAGATGTTGATCTTACTAATTTGTAAGTTATCAAGAGGACTTAATATAAGAATTATTTTCTATTAATTTATCATAATCACTGTAGAAGAGCCTTTTTATCAAGTTTCAATGATATTTTGATAAAAATTTAAAAGGTTTTTAGCTAAAGCATAATTAGTATATTTTTCCAGAGTTTTATCATATCCTTTTTGACCTAATTTTTTTGTTAAATTTACATCACTTATTAAATTTGTTAAACAATCCCTTAATGCCGTAACATTTTTCTCAGGAAAAATCAAACCACTGTCACCAATAACTAAAGGGATTTCCCCCGAATCAGAACCAATAACAGGCACTTTACACGCCATTGCCTCAATTAAAACATGACCAAATTGCTCTTTCCATCCCTTCGCAGAAATTGTCTGAAAATCGTCATCTGTCTGGGATGGTAAAACTAGAGTATTCATCACATTAATATACTTTGGTACTTGATCGTGGGGTACACTAGGAATAATTATTAACTGATCTTTTATACCTAATTTTTCAGCTTGATCAATAATAGTTTTTTCTAACTCACCTCTACCTAAAAGTAATAATTTCCACGATTTATTAACCTTTAATTCACTTACTGCATTAATTAAAGTTAAAATTCCTTTTTCTGGCACAAATCTACCCACAAAACCAATGACAAAATCATCATCGTTAATGCCTAATTCTTTTTTCAAATCTGGTTGTGTTTGAGGGCAAAATAACTTTTCATCCACTCCCAAGTTAGGCATAATAATATTTTTACCTTCATAACCGTGATTTTTTAATATATCTACAGCATCTTGATTTCCTGCCACTAAACCATCGGTATATTTGAGATTAAATTTTTCTAACCAACTAAAAAGAAATTTTAAATTATAAGGAATATTCCACCAAGTAAAAAAACAATTTTTAGCCTGAATATTTAAGAGCTTATTTAAGATAATAAATTGAGCATAAGCAAGAGATTTAACACCTTGTTCTACTTGAATTATATCGGGTTTAAAGGTCTTTAAAATATTGATAATATCTAGCCCAAAACAAAGTAAACCTTGATGATTTTGACTAAAATTACTGACAGGAATTACTTTTAAATTGCCCTCATCTTTAAATTCTGTTTTGATAATATTATTTTGAACCCCTTTAGGATTCCAAATTTTAGGGACAATTATCCTCACTTCAATATTAGGCGAAATTTTAGCTAATTCTCTCCATTTAGTGCAGTTTAAATCAACGATATAAGAATGTCCAACTACTAAAATTTTCATAAATATAGGGTGGATAACGCTCACCATTTTAGATTAGTTTTGACGAATAATCTCAAGCAATTTCCCAACCGTGTAATGAATTACACGGCTATTAGTTTTTCGTTCAATAAATTGAACTAAGATGTTGATATTACTGATTTGTAAGTAATTAAATAGACTTGATATAAAGCGTTTCATGGGTTGAATCATATTCAACCCCTACACAATAATTTATAATTGCCCTCTCATTGCCAATTTCATTTCTCTAACTGCTCTTTCTAAACCAACTAAAACAGAGCGACTAATGATACTATGACCGATATTAAGTTCTTCCATGCCCTCAATACAAGCCACGGGATAAACATTCCAATAGGTTAAACCATGCCCAGCATTGACTCTTAAACCTAAATCCAGCGCCCTCCGGGTGCCTAAATCCAGCGCCCTCAACTCTTGTTGTTGAATATCGGCGGAGGGCGCATCGGCATATTTGCCAGTGTGTAACTCAATAAATTGAGCCTTAGTTTTTGCCGCCGCCTCAATTTGGGCATCATCGGCATCAATAAACCAACTCACAGGGATTCCAGCGCCCTCCAACTGTGCCACAACTTCAGTAAAACGAGAGAGATTATTAACAATATCGATACCCCCTTCCGTGGTAACTTCTTGGCGATTTTCCGGCACGAGGGTGACATAATCAGGTTTAATCTCTAACGCAATATTGATCATTTCGGTGGTGGGCGCCATTTCCAAATTCAGGTGAGTGCGCACCGTTTGCCTTAACAAGCGAATATCTCGATCTTGAATGTGGCGCCTATCCTCGCGCAAGTGCGCCGTAATGCCATCAGCGCCCGCCAACTCCGCCAATACCGCTCCAGCAATCGGGTCTGGTTCAACTGTTCTCCTCGCCTGACGAATAGTAGCAATGTGGTCAATATTTACCCCTAGTGTTAACAAAATTTTTTCCTCATGTCAAACAAAACAAAAAAAGGGGTTGAAACCCCTTTCTAATATTTAATTTAACCTAATTTTGTTCTTTTTTGTTAGCTCTAATTTGATGTAATAAAAGCTCAATTTCCGCCTCTAAGTGCATATATTTAACTTGTTGATCGGCATTATATGCTTTTTGTAACTGTTCGATGTTATATTGGCTTGATTTTACTTGGGTTGCCATAATCGTGTATTTTTAGATTTTTTTATTAAAGTAAGTAATAAATTGTAACGCACAATGAACAATAAATAATTGACAATGGATAATTGATAACGAAAGACTATTAATTAGGGTTTGCCGAATAATACCAAGTCCGTTTAATCACTTACAAATTAGTGAGATTAATATCTTAGTTCAATTTATTGAACGAGATACCATTGGTTCCGTGTAATTCATTACACGGTGGGTAAAGTGCGAAGAAATAATCTATTTGTAACTAATTATCTGAACTTGATATAATTCAGAAGTGTTGATTCATAGAGGTTAAGACATAACTGCAAGTATCAAAAAATACGCAAAATAACGTTTTTAAAAATACAGTTAAAATACAAGATTACATACACTACACAAGAATAGTAAAACCTCATAATTCTAAATTCTAAATTTCCCCTCTCCTTCCCAATCTAACTACTTAACAGTAGCGCCAAACTGATCAATTAAAATATCCTTCAAAACCGATTTGAGATCATCACAAGGGATACTTTTTTGAGCTAATTCCCCTAACTTAGCATCCTTACCCACTTTACCGCCCAAGAAAAGGTTAACCCCTTCCACCACCTGACCATCTTTTTTCGCTTTTGTACCCATTATGCCAATATCACCAGCTTGAGCTTGTCCGCAAGAGTTAGGGCAACCTGTCCAGTGAATACGCACTCTTTCGGGGATATTTAACTCATTATCCAACTCTTGGGCTAATTTTAACCCTCGCTCTTTAGTTTCCACTAAAGCAAAATTACAATAGCGTGCGCCGGTACATGATACTAATGATCTAGTTAAAGGACTAGGATTGACGGAATATTTTTGTAAAATAGGCTCACTCAAAAAGGCTTCCACCTTGTCATCAGCCACATAAGGAATAACGAAATTTTGCTCCACCGTAGCGCGCACCTCCCCATTACCATAAACATCGGCGAGGCGCGCTACCGCAAACATTGCCTCCGCATCCAAGCGTCCAGCAGGTACATGAATACCAATATAATTATAACCCTCTTGTTTTTGCGGATGTACTCCGATATGGTCTTTTTTATCCATAGTGATAGCGGTGGAGGGCGCTGCAAACTCCAACGACTTACCCAACTCCTTCTCAATTTCAATACGAAAACGATTCACCCCCCAAGTTTCCACCAACCACATTAAACGCGCCTTAGCACGATTCTCCCGTAAACCTTCTTCTAAACCATACCGAGTATAAACCGTCAAAATAGCCCGACAAAGTTCCACAATTTCCTCATCATCAGCCTTAACCCATACATCCATCGGAATCGCCTCAGTGCACCTCTGCGCCGACAAATATCCCCCCACTAAAACATTAAAACCCAACTCCTCACCCTTAAAAGCAGGAATAAAAGCCACATCATTAATTTCTGCATGAATAGAATTATCTCGTGCGCCCTCCACCGCAATATTAAACTTACGGGGTAAATTACTAAAATCATAATTACCTTGACCATTATTAGTAATCATGTTCTGTAACTTATAATTAACCTCCCTAGTATCGTATAACTCATCAGGATCAATACCAGCCACTGGAGAGCCAGTTAAATTACGCACATTATCCATGCCCGACTGAATCGAAGTTAAACCCACCGCCTCCAGTTGACTAAAAATAGCCGAGATGTCTTCCAATAAAACTCCTCTTAGTTGAATATTCTGACGAGTAGTAATATCAGCACTACCATCATCCCCATAACGCTGAATAATTTGACCTAAAGTCGTCATCTGCTGACTATTAAGCACACCATTTGGCACTCTCAAACGCAACATAAACTTACCCGGAGTCACAGGACGAAAAAACACCCCTAACCATTTCAGACGAATAGTTAAATCAGCATCCCCAAGAGCTTCCCAGCCCATTTCCGCAAATTTTTCCACCTCATTTCTAACATCCAAACCGTCTTTTTCAGCCTTAACTTTCTCTATTTTATTTAGCTTTACTTTTTTACCCGTTGCTACAGTCATAACTTCCCTTCTTATACCAGTGAATTTATTTTTAATGGCAACAGACTAGCAATTTATCCCACCTTTTTTTTGTCAGTTTCACTACTAAATAATAAATTTCATACTGTTAACACAACTTGATTATGTATTTTCTGCATAATATGCCTTACCCAGACTCTGCTAAAAAAAGTGGAGTCGTGAGAGTAATGGATGATGAATTATTATTTCCCCTGTTGCCCCTTTACCCCTTATACTTTTGATCAATTATCAATTTTTCCGTTACCTACTCCCTTTTTCAAGAAAGAGGGTCTCAAGCTGTTATAATAAAACTTATCATCTTGACCTAACCAAGAAGACTCCAAACTAATCCTTAAAGGAAAAAATAAAGGCAGTGAAAGTAAAAATCATAATTGCAACAAACTAACACTTGACACTTGCCCTCAGAATATAATTAACATTATCGCTAATCGTAAAAATATATACCTTAGTTCATCATGACTGAAACTAATAATTACATGGAAATAGACCAAGAAGTTAAAGAACTTAACAATAATTTATCTTCAGAAAATACAGAAGATTTAATTCTGGATGATACAGAGGAAGTAACTGACTTAAATCAGGAATTACAAGAGTTAGAACAAAACACCAGCGCCCCTCACCCCGACACGGCAACCATCGATGAAATAAAATCAGAGGAAGAAGTTACCACCGCAGAAACAGAAGAAAATTCCCCTCCAGAGGACGAAAACGAAGAAATTAAACTATTACAAACCGAAATCGCCCACCTCAAAGAACAACTAACCATACAACAAGAACAAAATCAAGCCATTCAAGGGCAATACATGAGGTTAACCGCTGACTTCGACAACTATCGCCGGCGCACCAGCAAAGAAAAAGAGGAACTAGAAACCCAAGTCAAGAAAAAAACTATCACAGAATTACTTTCCGTAGTGGATAACTTTGAAAGAGCTAGAAGCCATATAAAACCAGCCAATGACGGCGAAATGGTAATTCATCGAAGCTATCAAGGAGTTTATAAAAACTTCGTTGATGCCCTCAAAAAACTAGGGGTTTCCGCCATGCGCCCTGAAGGTCAAATATTTGACCCCAACTTCCACGAAGCCATGCTCAGAGAATCAAGCCCAGAGCCAGAAGGTACGGTATTAGAGCAGTTAGTTAGAGGCTATATGCTCAATGAAGAAGTTCTCCGTTATGCCATGGTTAAAGTGGCAGCACCCATGGAAAACGATACCCCTCCAGAAAACGAAGAAAAAAATGAATAGTTTGCCGAAATTGGTTATAGACTTAAGAAAACTTTATTCACTAACCCATAGAGTTTAATTGAAAAACTTGACCAAGTTTTTCAAAAAAATAAAGATCAAATCAAAAGTATCAATGTTTTGAACCAAAGCACTTTTTACACAAGAATTAACCGTCAAACTTTTGACTCTTAATTATTAATCTTGCCTATGTGTAAACATTTCTTATTTTTTATTCTGACTACTTTGTTTAAATAGTTATTAGTGGTAGAGGATAAAATGAAAAGCCAAACATAGTTTGATTAACCCTGTAAAAAGGTAAGTTTAATTACTTTTGGTTAGTGATATAAATATTAAATTTCCTTGTAAGTTAAAAAATGTCGTCCTTTTGGGCATAATTTTGAGCAAGTGACCAAAATAAATAAGTAAATCTTTACTGCTGTGAGTTATGGGAAAAGTAATCGGAATTGATTTAGGAACAACTAACAGTTGTGTCGCAGTTTTGGAAGGTGGTAAGCCGTTAATCATCACCAACCAAGAAGGCTCACGGACTACCCCTAGTATTGTTGGTTTTGGTAAAGGTTCTCAGCGTTTAGTAGGTCAACTAGCAAAGCGCCAAGCTGTTACTAACGCCGAAAATACCATCTACAGCATTAAAAGATTTATTGGTAGAAGATGGTCAGACACAGATCATGATCGCAAAAGGGTGACATATGATTGTGCTTTAGGGAAAGATGATACAGTGGATGTACAAATTCAGGGAAAAAATTACACTCCCCAAGAAATATCTTCCATGATTTTGCAAAAGCTAAAAGCTGATGCTGAAACCTTTTTAGGAGAATCAGTCAGTAAAGCGGTAATTACAGTTCCAGCTTATTTTACCGATGCCCAACGTCAAGCCACTAAAGATGCTGGAACGATCGCTGGTTTGGAAGTAATGCGCATTATCAACGAACCTACCGCTGCTGCCCTTGCCTACGGTTTAGATAAACAGGATGAGGAGCAACACGTTTTAGTCTTTGACCTTGGCGGTGGAACGTTTGACGTGTCTGTATTACAACTGGGTAACGGTATTTTTGAAGTGGTTTCCACTTCTGGTAATAATCAGTTAGGGGGAGATGATTTTGATGCTTTGATTGTTGATTGGTTAATCGATAAATTTAAACAACAGGAAGGCATTGATCTCAGTTCTGATAAAATGGCTCTCCAGAGACTGCGAGAAGCTGCTGAAAAAGCCAAAATTGAGTTATCCAACCTCAAGGAAACTTCCATCAATTTACCTTTTATCACTGCGGATGATAGTGGTCCTAAACATTTAGAGTTAGAGTTGTCTCGTCCTCATTTAGAAGAATTAGTAGCGCCCTTAGTCGATGAAATTATCCCTCCCATGCGACGGGCTCTCAATGATTCAGAGTTGAGCAAGGATAAAATTAATCGGGTGGTATTGGTGGGCGGATCAACGAGAATGCCTGCTATTTCCGCTAAAATTGAGGAGTTTTTTGGCAAAAGAATTCAAATTGACCGATCGATCAATCCTGATGAAGCGGTAGCATTGGGTGCGGCTGTGCAGGGGGGAGTTTTGGGCGGTGAAGTGCGCAATTTGTTGTTATTAGATGTCACACCGTTATCCCTTGGTTTGGAAACTTTGGGAGAAGTATTTACCAAAATTATTGAACGCAACACCACGATTCCCACTAGCCGAGCGCAAATTTTTTCTACGGCGGTAGATGGTCAAACTTCTGTAGAGGTTCACGTTTTACAGGGTGAGCGCTCCATGGTCAAGGATAATAAGAGTTTAGGGAAGTTTTTGTTAACAGGTATTCCCCCTGCTCCTCGGGGCATTCCTCAAATTGAAGTGTCTTTTGACATTGATGCGGATGGTATTTTAAAAGTTAGTGCCAGAGACAAAGGCACAGGATTAGAGCAGGGTATCGTGATTAGTAATACGGGTGCTTTAGACCCTGCGGAAATCGAATCCATGCGCATCGAGGCTCAACAGAATGCTTCAACCGATCGCCGTCGAGTGGAATTAGTGGAGGTGAAAAAACAGTTAGATAGTTTATTGTACAGTTATGAATTGAGTTTGGAGAAAAATCCGGGGTTGGCTTCATCTTCTTTACAGGAAGAAATTAACCAGAAAAAAAATAAAATTGCTCGCGCCATTGATTCTCCCGATATTTCGGTGGGTCAAATTGAATCTATGTTGACGGATTTACGAGAAACTATTATTAATGCGGGCGCTAGAGCCTATGATAATGATATGAATTCCAGCGCCCCTCTCCCAGAAGTACAAGGATCCACTATGTATGAATCCATCGATGGCGATGATGGCGAATTCAAGAGCATTGAGGAGGAAATTTTAAGCGGTTTGAGCCAAATTTCAGCCGGTACTAATGAATTTGATTTTGATTATGATCAGGATGAAACTATTACTGGAGATTATGAAAGTGTAGATTAATTATCATTAATAACGCTTACTCATATTTTCACTGAGATACAACCAAGAAATAACCAACAATTGGTCATAATCAACAAAATAATATTAGAATAAGTAAAGAAATGTAAAAAGAATCTACTTAGTATCGAGATAACCTCTATGACTGACGCTCCCGTAAAACGACTGCGCAATTTTTCTATTATTGCTCACATTGATCATGGTAAATCAACTCTAGCAGATCGGATGCTACAAAATACCGAAACTGTGGCAGTTCGGGAGATGAAGGAGCAGTTTCTCGATAACATGGATTTGGAAAGGGAGAGAGGTATTACCATCAAACTTCAAGCCGCGCGGATGAATTATAAGGCTAAAGATGGTGAAGATTATGTACTTAACCTCATTGATACCCCCGGACACGTTGACTTTTCCTATGAAGTATCTCGATCTCTTGCCGCCTGTGAAGGGGCGCTCTTGGTGGTAGATGCTTCCCAAGGGGTAGAAGCTCAAACCCTCGCTAACGTTTATCTTGCCCTCGAAAATAACCTCGAAATTATCCCCATTTTAAATAAAATTGACCTGCCGGGCGCTGAACCGGAAAGAGTTATTAATGAAATTGAGGAAGTAATTGGCTTGGATTGTAGTAATATTATCCGTGCTTCTGCTAAAAATGGCATTGGTATTGATGATATTTTACAAGCAATCGTGGATCAAGTTCCTCCTCCTGCAGATACTATTGATAAACCTTTTCGGGCGCTAATTTTTGACAGCTATTATGATCCTTATCGGGGGGTTGTGGTTTATTTCCGAGTGGTGGATGGTTCAGTTAAAAAGGGTGATCGCATTCTTTTAATGGCTTCTGGTAAGCAATATGATTTAGATGAAATTGGTATTTTATCGCCTAATCAAATTCAAGTAGATGAATTACACGCTGGAGAAGTGGGTTATTTGGCGGCATCGATTAAAACTGTAGAAGATGCGAGGGTGGGGGATACCATTACCCTGATGAGTAGTAAAGCCACTGAGCCTTTACCCGGTTATACTGAGGCTAAACCCATGGTATTTTGTGGGCTTTTCCCGACGGATGCGGACCAGTATGCTGACCTCAAAGATGCTTTAGAAAAGTTAAAGTTAAATGATGCGGCGCTGTCTTATGAGCCTGAAACATCCAGCGCCATGGGCTTTGGTTTCCGTTGCGGTTTCTTGGGCTTGTTACATTTAGAAATCGTCCAAGAAAGACTAGAAAGGGAATATAATCTTGATTTAATCACCACAGCGCCCTCCGTGGTTTATCGAGTTACTACCACTGACGGCGAAGAGATTTATATCGATAATCCCAGCGCCCTCCCCGATCCCCAAAAACGGGTTAAAATCGAAGAACCTTATATAAAGGTAGAAATGATCACTCCTGAAACCTATGTAGGGGCGCTAATGGATTTGTGTCAAACTCGGCGCGGTGTTTTCATTGATATGAAATATTTTACGATGAACCGCACTAATTTAATTTATGAATTGCCTTTGGCGGAAGTGGTAACGGACTTTTTCGATCAACTTAAATCTCGCTCCCGTGGTTACGCTAGTATGGAATATCAATTAATCGGTTATCGAGAAAATAACTTAATCCGTCTTGATATTATGGTAAATAAAGACCCAGTGGATGCCCTAGCGATGATTGTGCATCGTGATAAGGCTTATCATGTGGGGAGGGCGCTGACGGAAAAACTCAAGGAACTAATTCCTCGTCACCAATTTAAAGTACCTATTCAAGCAGCTATCGGGGCAAAAATTATCGCTAGTGAACATATTCCAGCTTTGCGTAAAGATGTACTAGCAAAATGCTATGGTGGTGATATTAGTCGTAAGAAAAAACTACTACAAAAACAAGCTAAAGGTAAAAAGCGCATGAAGTCTATCGGTACTGTGGATGTACCACAAGAGGCTTTTATGGCAGTTTTGAAAATCACCACTTAAAAATGATTTTGTAGGTTGGGTTAAACGAAGCGCAACCCAACACAAAATGATTAAGTTAGATAACCTCTTACCTTAAATATGGGATCATGAAATTATGGTTGGGGATGTGGGGTTTTTTGCCTCAACCTAGCCTAGGAATTTTCTAGTGGTAAGCCATTTTCAAGAGAATAAATTGGGTTTTTTGGCGATTAGGTGTAAAGTTATTATCACTAACTAAAATTAAACTTTGATTACCATCTGCTAAGGGTTTTCCCATAGTCATTCCTTCCAAATTATCCAATTCTATATTTAGGTTTTGTAGGTCAAAAACTAATTTTTTACTAATAGGATTAATGCTGTCAATATTTCCTGCTAAACTTTTTTCGTTACTAATATCACTGGCATTTGCCATTACAATTTGATATATTTTTGCTCCAAATCCTCTCAAGCCCAAGTTTCTTTCTAAACTTAATAAATAACCTTCTTGGGGAAGGGCTAATAATTCACTGATGCCATTAACTATCACTCCCAATGGTGGTTTATCTACAGGGTAAAGATGTTCAGCAATTAATACGGGTGTACTAAAAGGGTTAACTACATAGTGCATCATTCGACTACGCAATAAGCTATTAATATTTTTGGGGTCAAAGTCTTGACTTAATGCTAATTCTGTGCTGGTAAATAATCTAAATGGGTCTTCTTTACTGATGCCGTTGGCTTTGATGGTGAGGGATTCAAAACCATAGTTATCTTGGATACCTTTATTTTCTTTTTTATCATAGATGTAGCGATTGGGAATGGGTACGGCGGAAAGGAAGTTGCCTTGTAAGTCATATTGATTGATGAATGGGGGAATGGCTTTATTGCTGACTCCTTCGCTGGAGATAAACAGGGTATTGCGAGGGCTGTAGGCGATGGCTTCGGTATCAATGTTATTATTAGCATAAAGTTGCCCCTGTTGATTTTTGAGGTAGTTTACCCCGATGATTTTTACTTCTTTGATGCCTGTGTCATCATAGTTGATTTTGGCGGTGTAGAAGCGCGCTGGGTTAATGCTAGACCTATCATCGGAGATGAGATAATATTCTTCTTGTTGGGGGTTATAGGTGATGCCGGAGAAACCGCCGATAGTAGTATCGTTAAAGGTTTTTGTTGTTAGTTCATAATTACTGACATATTGTAATGATAAATCGGTAAATAATCTTTCTTGAGCAATGGCTGAAGGCTGGAGGGCGCTGAGGCTTATGAAGATAACCAATATTAGTCTTAACATAATTATTTTTTATGTTTGTTTTGAGACTTATCTTACAGTAGTTTTAATTTTCTTAAACTACACTTTTGATTTTCATAAAGATTTTGTTTGTGCCTTTGGGAGAAACAAAAAGCATTGATATCTCCAGAAATACGGGTAAGATGATTGTTTCATTAGTCATCTCCAAAATATAATAATTTCTAAAAATTGGTATAATATTCCTCTTTTGTCACTTTCTGAAGCAGGTAATATCAAAGATATGAATTTATCCACTGAGAAAATAATTCATACAATTATTAGTGTGCAAAGTAGTGATTCAAATCACACTTTAAATGGTATAAATGATATATGCTTTTATGGGTCGCCTGAGATTCGAACTCAGGACCAATCAGTTAAAAGCCGAGTGCTCTACCGCTGAGCTAGCGACCCGTGTCGTATTGTTCACTTCAATATAAACTATATTAACGAACTTTTTTTCAATCTGCAACATATTTTCACTTTCTTCGTTGACTGTTGTCTATCCTGATACTGACAGTAATTTAGTCGTAATAGTGTTGCTATGATAATTGTAGCCTTACAAACTAAAAAAAGATAATGAATGATAAAATTGCGGTGATTGGCGCAGGTATAGCTGGGTTAACTTTAGCTACTCGGTTACAGGAGAAAGGTATTGAGGTAAGAGTCTTTGATAAAGGGCGCGGTGTGGGTGGTAGAATGTCCAGTCGGCGCACGGATTGGGGTTACATTGATCATGGTACGCAATATTTTGGCTTAGAAAATGATCGTTTTCGTGATTTTATCGCTACCTACGGTAATATTTTGCAACCATGGGAAGGGCGCTGGGGTTTATGGCAAGATGGCAAGTTACAGGAAGATGAAGTTGAAAAACCTCGCTATGTGCCGACTAAGGCAATGAATAATTTGTGTAAGTATTTGGCTGGGGATGTGACGGTTAAACTCGAAACTAGAATTATTAAGTTGGTGAAAGAAGATACTTGGACTTTGATCGATGAAAACAATCATCATTATACTGATTTTGACACAGTGATATTAACAGCGCCCGTCGCCCAATCTCTAGCATTGTTACCTGATAATAGCCCTCTAAAAGCACAAATTGACGGTTTAACCATGTTACCTTGTTATAGTTTGATGGTCGTTCCTACCCATAAAATAAACTTACCCTACGATGGCATTAAATTCGTTCATCCTGTTTTAGGTTGGCTTAGTGTCAATGATAGCAAACCCTTACGGCATAGTGCAGGGGCGCTGGTGATTCAATCTAACTTCAATTTTGCTCTTGATAATTTAATGACTGATTCTGCCGTTGTCACTCAACAACTAATTGACTCGGTAGAAAAAATCTTCAACATTACATTAAATAATTTTCTATATCAATCGCTACATTTGTGGCGTTATGCTTTACCAGCACAGATGAACCCTCAAGGATATTATTATGATGATAGTTGTAATTTGGGGATGTGCGCTGATTGGTGCGCTAATGGTAGGGTGGAGGGCGCTTTTCTCAGTGCTGACGCTCTGGCACAACATTTATTATAAGTAGGGGTTGCTGAAAAAGTGCAATCGTGAGGGGAGGTGTCAGGTTTCGGGTGTCAGGTTTCAGGTGAAATGCTTATAAAGTAAAGAGTTAAGCCAAATAGTTATTTTTCATAAATTGCTAATTTGTATCAATAATTTTTGATAGCGAAGAAAGAAATACGGTATTTTTAGAGAAAAAGAACTATTTTTAGCACTTTTTTTTGAGTTTTATTGTGCTTAAAACCTTTATTTGACAAGGGTTTTGATTTATTCAGCAGACCCTAAATATCATTAAGGATGAAAATAGTTATAAATAATTTGGGCTAAATTACCGCCAATACCTTCCACCTGCTGTAACTGTTCTATGGTAGCCTCTCTGATATAATCAACTGAGTGGAAGTGCGCTAGTAAACGTTTTTGGCGCTCAAAACCTAAACCCGGAATATTATCAAGATATGAGCGTCTTTGCTCTTTTAATCTCTGTTGACGATGAAATGTTACCGCAAAACGATGGGCTTCATCTCTTAATCTTCTTAATAATTGTACTCCTGCTTGTTCAGAATTAGTCGGTAACGGTTGAGATTGATTCGGCAAAAAAATTTCTTCTCTTTTTTTCGCTAAACTAATTACATTTATTTTGTCAATTAAATTTAATTCTGTTAAGGTTTTCCACACTGCCGAAAGCTGTCCTTTTCCCCCATCAATCATTACTAAATCAGGATGAGGATCATTACTGCTAAAACGTCTTTTAATTACTTCTTGTAAAGACAAAAAATCATCAGAATGTCCGATGGTAATAGTGGGGTTTTTAATCTTATAATGGCGGTAATATTGTTTAGCTGGTTGCCCATCAATAAATACCACTCTCGAAGCTACAGCATTTGAACCTTGTAAATGGGAAATATCATAACCTTCAATATGTCTAGGTGGTTCAGCTAAGTTTAATATTCTTCCTAAATCAGCTAAAGCTAAAATATTTTGCTCCGTTAACTTTTGAGTTTTAGTTAATTCAATTTCAGCATTTTTTTGCACCATGTTAATTAACTCGGCTTTTAATTGTCTTTGAGGCACAATAATATTAATTTTTCGCCCTGTTTTAGCTAATAGCCATTGCGTTAAAAAATCTTCATCAGTAAGAGGATATTGTACTAAAATTTGGGGCGGTATTTCTACAGGATCAATTTGTTGATAATGTTGCTCTAAAACTGTTTGTAAAATCTCCCCAGCGCCCTCCGCCTCACCCCTATCCACATAAAAACCCAAGCGCCCCACTAATCTTCCTGAGCGAATTTGGAATAATTGAATACAAGTATGATCTTGATCTTGTGCCAAAGCAATGGCATCCTGAGAAATAGTATCATCAGGTAACGCCACTTTCTGAGAAGCAAATAATTGTTGTAAATCCCTAATTTGATCTCGATATTGCGCCGCCTTTTCAAAGTCTAGGTTAACAGAAGCCTTTGCCATCTGCTGTTGTAATTGTTTAATTAGTTCATCAGTTCTACCTTGAAAAATGAGAGAAATTTTGGTGATAACATTACGATATTCTTCAGGGGTGATGAGATTTTGACAGACTCCGGGGCATTTTCCTATATCATAATTGAGACAAGGACGATCTTTATATAACGGTGACGGGCGCTGGCGTAAAGCAAAATTACTTTTCACCAAATCCAGAGTATGCCTTAAACTACGACTATCCACATAAGGACCATAATAACGATCATTCCTCGATTTCATGCGCCGTTTACGAGTAATAAAAATGCGCGGATAATCCTCTGACCAAGTAATACAAATGTATGGATATTTTTTATCATCCTTGAGGAGAATATTAAAATGAGGCTGATGTTTTTTAATCAAATTTGCCTCAAAAGCGAGGGCTTCCGCTTCCGTATCAGTGACAATAAACTCTATATCCTCCACCTGTCGCACCATCAAAGCAATGCGATTAGTGTGGTTTGCAGAAGGAGAAAAATAGGAAGAAACCCGACGGCGTAAATGTTTTGCCTTGCCGATATAAATAATTTCTCCCAGTTTATCCTTCATAAAATAAACTCCTGGCGAAGAGGGCAAGTCTTTCAATATAACTGTCATCTGTATGGTTTGTTAAAAAATGTTAAGCACCTTATCTTTTATATTATGACAATTACTCAGAATCAAAAAGATTGTGAACAGGAGATAAACCCTTCACCTCCATATCAGGAAAACCTTTGCGACTTTGCGACTTTGCGAGAGAAAAAGAAATGCACTTTTTCTACTTGAACAAATTTTCAGCCATCGACAAATAAGTTTACAAAGCCAAAACCTATAACAATCAAGACTTTTGGCTATAAATTGGGGATAAAAATAAAGAAATATGAAAAACTCCTTGACAAAACTTTACATAGTTCGCTATTATATAAATGTGAGCAAAACAACTCACAAACGTACCTAGAAAAAATTTATAACGCAATCATAACAACATGACTACCACTTTACAACAACAACAGTCTTCCACATGGGAGCAGTTTTGTCAGTGGATCACTTCTACCAACAACCGCTTATATGTAGGCTGGTTCGGTGTATTAATGATTCCTTGCTTATTAGCTGCAACCACTTGCTTCTTAATCGCTTTCGTAGCTGCTCCTC
>JACYMF010000100.1 GCA_015272165.1 Cyanobacterium sp. T60_A2020_053 | reverse complement strand
ACAGTTGTTTCAACCTATCAGAAAATTGCATATCATCCCGCAATGATGCAACGCCGCAAAATTTAATGTTTGTTAGTCATGAACTGATATATTGTTACATGAAAAAATATTATCGTTAACAATGCCTCGAATAGTTTTAGTACATCCACAGATTCCCCCCAATACTGGTAATATAGCAAGAACTTGCGCCGCCACAGGTACAGAATTACATCTTGTAGCGCCCCTCGGCTTTGAAATTAGCGATCGATATTTAAAAAGAGCCGGGTTAGATTATTGGCCTCACGTTAAATTAAGTTACCATCTTAGTATTGATGATTTTATCCAAGAAGCTAAGAAAAGGGGAGGGCGCTTGATTGGCTTTAGCGTTAGAGGAAAAACTGATTACCTCCAATGTGAATTTTTAGCAGACGATTGGTTATTATTTGGCAGTGAAACCCAAGGCTTACCTCCTGACTTATTAACACAATGTGACGTAACCAGTTTTATCACCATGTCACAACCCCATGTGCGCAGTTTAAACTTATCAGTTAGTGTGTCAGTGATTTTATTTGAAACTATCAGACAACTAAGAATAACTTAAATATATTTCATCTTTTGCTCAAGCAACATCAAAAAAAGTGGTAAAGATCGACAAATAAAAGATACGATCTAAGGTTATCGTGATAAACTGTTCTAACATTATGGTCTTGTAATTTTAATGACAACGGAAACATATATCAATCACCCCACCTTTGGATTATTATATCGACTGTGTTTAGTGGAAAAAAATGAGGAATTATTTACCACTCTATATGCTCAAAGATTATTTTTTCGAGTTAAAATAGAAGTACGAGAAACCTTTTTTGAGCCATTAACACGCTCAGAAGCCCGTATGATGATGGAATCAAAATTACGCAATCTCAGAAGTGATGGCGAATGGAATACCTACAAACAAATTAATGAGGTTTACCAGCGCACGTTTCAATGAATCAACCTTCCTTAACTACCCATTTATCGCAAATTATCTCAGAAATTCCCCCTCAAGTTCGTGTTATCGCCGTTAGTAAAACCGTTGAGGAAGGAAAAATTCGCTGTATCTATGCCACAGGGATGAGAGACTTTGCGGAAAATAAACTGCAAGAAGCACTAGAAAAACAAGCTAAGTTATCAGATTTAAAAGATATTACTTGGCATTTTATCGGACATTTACAAAGTAATAAAGCCAAAAAAGCTATAGAGTCTTTTCCCTGGATTCACTCTGTAGATAGCTTAAAAATTGCCGAAAAACTTAATCGTCACGCCGAAGAAACCTTACAAGAAGGAATTATTAGCCAACTTCCGCAAATTTGTTTACAAGTAAAAATTTTACCCGATGAGTCTAAATTCGGTTGGGAAATAGATCAACTTTGGGGCGATTTAGACAGACTAAAACAGCTTAAATTTTTACGAATAAGAGGTTTAATGGTTATTTTACCTCTTGGCTTAACTTCTGATCAATGTTTTCAGGCTTTTGAAAAAGCATCTCATTTAAAAGATGAATTACAAGAGGAATTAGGCGATAATTTCGATCAATTATCCATGGGAATGTCGGGGGATTATCTCTTAGCTATAAAAGCAGGGGCAACTATGATTCGTCTTGGTACAATTATTTTTGGTAAACGTAATTAATTAGGGTTTGATGAAAAATTGCAGTCGTTGAGGTAATTGATAATTGACAATGGATAACTATGAGGTTTTATCTTTTCATATTAATGCCTATTATTTTGTGTTTTGAACGCTATTTTTGAGAATATTTATAAATTTAAAAAAAAGTCAATTTTTATGTAATCTACAACACATACAAGTATTGACTGATATGAAACGTAGCAGTAAGATAATGGCATTTAATCCCAAAATTCAATAAGTACAGAAAACAATTCTAAGTGATTGACTTGGGATGGTGGAAAATTTACTGTACTTGTAGTCACTAACAATAATAGATACAAATTATCTGTAATTTTGATTATTTCTAACTATTTTCTTTTGAAAAAAGAGAGCATTGTTAGAGTACTTTGTGGTGATTAAATTTATTCAATATTAATTATTAAACAGAAGAAATAATGACGACAGAAGAAATAATGACGACTTTATTTACAGAAAATTTTGATAATTTTCTTGGTCAAGGATTTGCACCGACTCCTACGGCGGGGCAACTTGACTCAGATATTTGGCGCGCGACAGGCTTCAGTGATTTTACTGGTGCTTTTGGTGGTAGTTTTACCTCTGGAGATTCGGCGATGGGCGCTGATGATAATGGTGGAGTTATCACGGGCGGTATTTATGCTTTTACCACTAGCGGTAATACTTTTTTAGGAGTTCAACCGGGCGGAAATGATTTTACACCGGGTACAATTACCCTAAAATTCACTAATACTACTGGATCAACTCTTACTGATTTAACGGTTAAGTATGATATTTTCTTTAATAACAATGCAACTAGAGCAAATTCTCTTAATTTTGCTTATTCCTTAGATGATAGTAGTTATATAGCGATTGATGGTCTTGACTTTACTACTCCTGAAGCTATTGATAATTTAGGTTTTGTTAGCGAAGATAAAGAAATTACTATTACAGGTTTAAATATTGCTAACAATGATAATTTTTTCCTGCAGTGGCAGAGTGATGATGTCAGTGGTAGTGGTAGCCGTGATGAATATGGTATCGATAACATCGAGATTACTAATGCTTCTGCTAGTGGAGTCGGTGATATACAAATCACTGAATTTATGTACGCTGGGAATAATGATGAATTTGTCGAGTTTACCAATGTTGGTGATGCACCAGTGGACATGGAAGGGTGGAGTTTTGATGATGACTCTCGTGTTGCTGGAACTGTTAATTTAAGTGCCTTTGGTACAGTTGAACCCGGTGAGTCGGTAATTCTTACCGAAGCCTCTGCCAATGCTTTTCGCACGGCTTGGGGTATTCCTAGCACCGTTAAGATTATCGGTGGTTTAACTGCTAACTTAGGGCGCAATGATGAGATTAATTTATTTGATCAGGATAATAATTTAGTAGATAGACTTACCTACGGAGATGGAGATTTTTCCGGTACAATTCGCGCTCAAAATATTAGTGGCTGGGCGCCCGTCACCGCATTAGACGATCAAACCATTGACAGCGATTGGGTATTATCTACCGTTAATAATGTGCAGAACGCCCGTACTTCCACTGGTGGTGATGTAGGCAGTCCGGGTATTTTCAACACAGACGATACTTTTGGGGCGGTTTTAGTTGAATCCAATGGTAGTACAGATGTGACGGAGGGGGGCGCTACTGATACTTATACCTTAGTGTTGCGTAGTCAACCAACTGCTGATGTCACCATTAATATCAATCCAGATAGTGAGTTAACCACTGATAACAACCAAGTTATTTTTACTTCGGCTAACTGGAATATCGCTCAAACTATTACAGTAACGGCGGTGGATGATAGCGATGTGGAAGGTAATCACACTGGTACGATTAATCATAGTGTTACCAGTAGCGATACTAATTACAACGGCATTTCAGTTGCTTCTGTCACCGCTAATATTACTGATAACGAAGCCACTGGAATTGCGCCCTCCATCGCAGTTAATGTTAGTACCACTACCGACCTTTTAGATGGTGGTACTTTAAATTTATTACCTGTTAGTAATTCTGGGGCGATTAGTGGTGTTATTAATGATCCTACTGATCCAGCTCGTTTTTCTGGTATCGATTTTACTATCGCTGATACTGATACACCTATTAATAACTTAACTGTCACCGCAGTTAGTAGCAATCAAGGGGTTGTCAGTGACAGTAACTTGAATATTACTCAAAATCAAGGTGATATTAACTTAAAAATTACCCCTGACGGTGTGGGTTTTGCTGATATTACCATCACGGTTAGTGACGGCATTAATGACGATAGTTACACCATTAATTATGGGGCTTCGGGCGCTTCGGTTAATCCTACTACTACAACATTTTTGACGGGCGCTTCTGATGCTTCCACCGCCATCGCCATTGATAGTGATTATATGTTAGTGGCTGATGACGAAGATCAAACCATCCGTTTATATAGTCGCACTAATTCAGGCGCACCTCTCAACGCTTTTGATTTTACCAGTAGTTTAGGATTAACTGACCTTTCGGGAGGAGTACCAAGAGAAGTTGATATTGAGGCATCTTCCAAATTAAATAATACTATTTATTGGATGGGTTCTCATAGTAATAATAGCAGTGGTAATGATCGCCCTAACCGTGAAAGAATTTTCGCAACTACAATCAGTAATACTGGTTTAAATACAACTTTAACTTTTGACGGTTTTTATCAATTCCTCGAAGATGATTTAATTGCGTGGGATAATAATAACGGTCATGGTTTGGGTGCTGGATTTTTAGGTTTAGCTAGTAGCTCGGCTAATGGAGTTATTCCTGAGTCTTCTAGTTTAAATGGTTTTAATATTGAGGGTTTAACTTTTGCTCCTAATGATACTACTGCTTATGTATCTTTCCGCGCCCCCAACCTTCCCACTACTGATCGTCAAGATGCTTTAATTGTACCTGTTACTAATTTTACCAATTTATTAGGTCAAAATAGTGGTTCAGCTACTTTTGCAGCGCCCATCTTCCTTGATTTAGATGGTCGTGGTATTCGTAGTATTGAAAGAAACAATACGGGAGAGTATCTAATCGTAGCAGGTCCTGCGGATCAAGCCACAGGTACAGCGCCTAAAGATTTCCGTCTTTATACTTGGGATGGTGATGCTCAAAATGCACCTATTTTAAAAGATGCGGATTTAACAGGGTTAAATAGTGGTGGTAGTTTTGAATCTATTGTAGAAGTACCCGACAACCTCGATGATGCTGATATTATTCCTTTATTGGTAGATAATGGTGATACGGTTTGGTATGACAATGGAGTTAATTCTAAGAATTTATCTGAAGCAAATCAACAAAAATTCCGTCAAGAGTTTATCCAATTAAGTACCCCTATTACCAAAATTCATGAGATTCAAGGTAATTCAACCAGTCAACTAACTACTACTTTTGGACGTAATGATGGCAGTGCTTTAGAGGGTCAAAGTGTTAAGATTCAAGGGGTAGTAACCGCAGTTTATCCTCAGTTAAATGCCTTTTTCATGCAGGAAGAAGATAGCGATCAAGATGGTGATTCTTCTACTTCTGAAGGTATTTTTGTGTTTGTGGGTAGCGCCCCTACCGTTACGGAAGGTAATATTGTTACGGTGACGGGCGCTGTGGATGAGTTTTTTGGCATGACTCAAATTGATAATGATAATGGTGATTTTTCTATCACTGTTGATGATAGTGGTAATAATTTAAACCTGATTACCCCTACTCAAATCACTTTACCTGCTACGGGTGATATTGATGAATTTTATGAGCAATACGAGGGTATGAAGGTTCAGTTTACCAATAAATTAGTTGTCTCAGAATACTTTGAGTTAGCTCGTTTTGGTCAAATTGTCTTAACGGAAGGCGCGCGCTCCTTCCAATATACTCACATCGATGATACTCCCACCGTTGCAGAAAACCAAGCGTTTTTAGCAGATTTAGCTCGCAAACGCATTATCCTTGATGATGATAATAATATCCAAAATATCACTGGTACAGTATTTCATCCCCAACCGAATGGTTTTGGGGTTGGCACTCAAGGAGAAGATTTTTTCCGTGGTGGTGACGCTGTTAATAACTTGACGGGTGTTTTACATTGGTCTTTTGCGGGCGCTGGTGGTACAGATGCTTGGCGGATTCGTCCCACAGAAGCTAATCCTGTACAGTTTACCGTAGAAAATCCTCGCCCTCTAACCTCTCCTGATGTGGGTGGTAATGTCAAGGTAGTTAGTTTTAATGTTCTCAATTACTTTAATACGATTGACAATGGTAGTAATGGGGCGAGGGGCGCTGATAGTCAAGCAGAATTTGACCGTCAAAGTGATAAGTTAATTCAAGCCTTAATCGAACTTGATGCCGATGTACTAGGTTTGATTGAGTTGGAAAATAACGGCGATGAAGCACAACCGGCAATTAAGGAATTAGTCGAGCGCTTGAATACTGAGTTAGGCTCGAATATTTATGATTTTGTGGATGCTGGTAAAGTGGGAACTGATGCCATTACCAATGGTTTTATCTACAAAACCAGCACCATGCAAATGTTAGGTAATCCGGCCATCCTTAATGATGCTTCTTTCACTGATCCTAATGGTACTGGGCAACAAAGAAGTCGTCCAGCCATCGCTCAAACTTTCCGAGTCATTGAAACTAATAATGATGATTTTGGAGAATCATTTAACGTAGTAGTTAATCATTTTAAGTCGAAGGGCGCTAGTGGGGTTGATTCTAGTTCTCCTGATGCGGATCAAGGGGATGGTCAAGGTAACTGGAATGATACTAGGACGAAGGGCGCTGAAGCCTTAGCTACTTGGATTGCTACTGATCCCACTGGTAGCGGTGACGAAGATTATCTCATTATCGGTGATTTAAACGCCTATAAGGGTGAAACTCCCATTACTGCGCTCAAAGATGCTGGTTATACTGATTTGATTGAGCAGTTTAATGGTAATGATGCCTATAGTTTCGTCTTTAACGGTCAATTAGGTTATTTGGATCATGCTTTGGGTAATTCTGCTATGACTCTTCAAGTTACTGATGTCGCTGACTGGTTCATCAATTCCGATGAAGTGCCTTTGTTTGACTACAATGACGAAATTCGGGATTCTGCGGAGGCTAGTTTTGAAGCTGAACCCAATGGTAATCCTTTATTTGAGCCTAATGCTTTCCGTACTTCCGATCATAATCCTGTGGTGGTGGGTTTAGACCTTGACCAAATTACTCCCCAGAATGGTACTACTGGTAATGATATGCTCACTGGTTCTCCTAATGATGACATCATCAATGGTGTTGGAGGGCGCAATATTATTATGAGTGGAGATGGTAATGATGTATTAATTGGTGGTCAAGGTCCGGATCGTTTAACTGGTGGTAATGGTTTTGATATTTTCCGTTATGACAGTTTGGTTGATATTGGTGATACTATCACCGATTTTGAGGTTGGTATCGATAAAATTGACCTCAGTCGGGTGTTATTAGGTATCGGTTACTCTGATAATGATCCTCTCGGTGATGGTGTTGTCATCAATCGTGATTTCCGTGGCAATACTATTTTACAAATCGATCCTGATGGTAGTGGTTCGGCGCGCGCCGTCAGTTTCCTTCGTTTACAGGGTGTTTCTGCTGGTACTTTAAGTTCTGCTGATTTCATTTTTTAACCCCCCCTAGCCCCTGCTTAGGAAAGCAGAGTGTTTTCAAAGTCAGGATCAAAATTGATTTGTTTTTGACAAGAAGACAATATAAGGATGATCCCCCCCAACCCCCCTTAAAAAGGGGGGAGATTCAGGGAGACAGGAGGATTTTTTACTATTAATTGATTTATTAGTAGTTAAAAACCTCTGAATTTCAGATTATTGGCTAGTTTGAGAAACTAACATTTTTGAGAATGAAAACGCCCTGCTCCCATAGGAGAGGGGAGTTAATAACAAACTATTACGGACTCTAAAATTATGAATTTATCTCGTTTTGCTTTGATTTCTGCTGTTTCTATGGTTGCCCTTGCACCGGTGACGGGCGCTGAGGCTATTAATATTGTCAGTTCTAATTTTCAAGTTACTATTGATTCTGGTGATTTATCGGGTGAGACCTACAAGGGTAGTTTTAGTTATGATCTTGACGAAATGACTAGCGAAGACCTTTTTACTGGGTTTGATACTCGTCCGTTGACTGCTTTTAGTTTTAAATTTGTTGATGTCAACCTCGATGATTTCATCTACACCGATAATTCTTCACCCAATAATGTAGTTAATTTTGATCCCGTAACGGGGAATTTATTCGGTATTTCCTATGATTTTGATAATGGTTCTGATACCTTGTTGACTTTTTTCCCTGATTTCCTTGATCCCATTACTGTTTTTACTTATGATTTTGATAACGTTCAAGGTAGTGGTTCATTCCAAACTACTCCTGAGCCTAGTTTATTATTAGGTATTGGGGTGATGGGCGCTGGGCTTTTATTCGGTAAGAAGAAAAATAAGAAATAATCCACAAGGTTTTAAGTGTTAGCTGACTTAAATCATTTTTCCACATTCCAGTAGGGACACTGCATTCAACGTCCCTACATCAAAAATTAATGGTTCAATTAAAAATAACTTGATTTGTTAACATAATTTAAAGTTTGAAAACAAAATAATTGCTATACTTAATCCTGATACAGATTAAGCCTTCACATCTCTGAACGACACTTTTGAGGAGAGGAGAATAGGTAATACTGTTAAAAACCATTAACCTAACCCCAAAAGTTTTTTTATGTCTAGCACCACTACTAATGATCCCCCTCTAAGTTTAACTCAAGCGTTCCCTTTCGATTTCGATGTCATCAAAAATCAATGGGCAACTCTGACTATCAATGATTTATTAACAGGGATTACCGATCCAGAAAATGACCTTTTAACCATCTCCAACCTGACTGCGAGTGCTGGTACTATACTCAATAAGAGTGACGGCAACTATAGTTATATTCCCCCCGTTGACTTTTGTCGGTACTTATACGGTTCAAGATGACTTTTTCAAGACTGCTACAGCGCCCCTCACCGTTACTATCACGGGGGTAAATGATGCGCCCGTCGCCGTTGCTGATACCAATAGCGGTTTAACGAAAACAATTATTACCGGTTCGGTGGCTACCAACGATTATGACGTGGATGATGGCACAATCTTGACCTATAGTCTGATCTCTGCTGTGGATGGTTTAACCTTGAACTCTGACGGTAGTTATAGCTTTGATACTAGCCATGCTAGTTACAGTAATCTGCCTTTTGGTCAAACTCTTAATGTGGTGGCTAACTATCAAGTTAAGGATGAGTATGACGCATTTAGCAACAGCAGTCTGACGATTACGCTGACGGCATTTGGTAATAATCCCACCAGTGGTAATGATACTCTTAATGGTACTACTGGTGATGATATTTTAATCGGTGGTCAAGGGGCAGATCGCCTAACGGGTGGGAAGGGCGCTGATATTTTCCGCTATGACAGTTTGGTGGATATTGGTGATACTATCACCGATTTTGAGGTTGGTATCGATAAAATTGACCTCAGTCGAGTTTTACTCGGTATTGGTTATCTTGGCAGTGATCCTCATCAATTAAGTTTCTAATTTTGTTTCTTAATCTTTGAGCGGCTTTTTTCCTC
>JACYMF010000099.1 GCA_015272165.1 Cyanobacterium sp. T60_A2020_053 | reverse complement strand
ACAGTTGTTTCAACCTATCAGAAAATTGCATATCATCCCGCAATGATGCAACGCCCATTTTGGTGTCTATCAAACTAATTTTCTAGTTCAATGGGTTGAAAATTAATTGTCAAACCTACTTGATTAAGAATTAAATATAAATTATTAAGATTAATTTCCTGACTCATTAAAGAATCTACATTTCTCTCGCTAGAATGATTAATTTGAGTTATTTTTCGGGCTTTAATAACATTTTTCAGTGCTGATAAAAACGGCTCAATATCTCCATCATTTAAAGTTTCATCTAAAACTACTTTGAGATATTGACAAGCATATTCACTGTTACTCAATCTTTTTAATAAATCTGTTTGATAATCTAAGGTCGGCATAATTTAATTATCTCCTTTTTCTTGTTTATATTTTTGCCAAAAATTTAGAGCTTTTTTAATATCGCTATTTTGTCTTTTCTTACTTCCGCCGATTAAAAGAATAACGATATTTTTACCATCTAAACCATAATATATACGATAACCTGCCCCAAAATGAAATCGCAATTCACAAATGCCCTCATCAACACTTTTA
Source organism: Cyanobacterium sp. T60_A2020_053 (assembly GCA_015272165.1). Classification (NCBI taxonomy): domain Bacteria; kingdom Bacillati; phylum Cyanobacteriota; class Cyanophyceae; order Chroococcales; family Geminocystaceae; genus Cyanobacterium; species Cyanobacterium sp. T60_A2020_053. Next base: position 5,724 of record JACYMF010000099.1, on the reverse strand, counting down.
TGATCTCCAAAATTTCCTAAATTTACTCTAGTCAAACGAGCATCAATTCTTATTTGTAAATTTTGATCTAACTGATTAAACCACTCATCAAAAGGGCATTTTCCATCATCTGTTACATACTTTTTTATTTCATATATTTGATTATTCATTGTTGAAGTTTAGGGTATTGAATAACCCTCTCAAATTCCCTCATCTGATAAGATGATAAACATAGAAATATTATAGGATATTTTGATGATAAGGTGGAGGGCTCTGGGTTTTTGATGTGGGGTGGAATGGGGTGGAGGGTGCTGGATGGGGTGAAGGGCTCTGGATAGGGTGAAGGGCACTTTTTGGTGTATATGTTAAAATGAGAATGATTTGATTATAAAGAAAATAATGACGGCTTATACTATTAATTTCGATGTAATTTCTAAAATTGATGATGAAAAGTTTTATCAACTTTGTCGGCATAATCCTGAATTAAAATTAGAACAAAATGAAAAGGGAGAATTGATTATTATGTCACCGACGGGAGGAGAAACAGGAAGATTTAATTCTGAATTAAATGTTGAGTTTGGCATCTGGAATCGTCAAAAAAAATTAGGATATATTTTTGATTCTTCTACCTGTTTTAAACTACCGAAGGGAGGTAGTCGCTCACCTGATGTAGCTTATATTCAAAAAGAAAGATGGGATAATTTAACACAGGAAGAAAAGATTAAATTTCCACCTATTGCTCCTGATTTTATTTTAGAGTTAATGTCTAAAACTGACTCATTAAAAACACTTCGAGAAAAAATGGCAGAATATATGGACAATGGAGTTAAGTTAGGATGGTTAATTAATCCTGATCAAAAAGAGGTAGAAATTTATCGACAAGGGCAGGAAAAAGAAGTTTTAAACAACCCAAAAACTATCTCAGGGGAAGAAGTCTTACCAGAATTTATTTTAGATTTAAGTTTAATTTGGTAGGTTGAGGTGGAGGGCGCCCTCCACCATATAACTTAATTATTGATTATGATAAGGTAGTTTTAAAACGAAGTGGCGTTAAGTTGATGAAAGCATTTGAAGTAATGGCAACCCTAAATAGTGACAAAGAACTTTTATTAGACGATCATTTAGATATAATCACTCCTAGTCGAGTTAAGGTTATTCTTTTGGTGTCTGATGACAATGAGTCTGATCCTGATGATACCCCAGTGGCAGAAATTCAGGCTAGTTTAAGACGAGCTTTACAAGAAAGAAAAGAAGGAAAAACTAGACCTATTTCTGAATTATGGGAGAGAATTGATGGCGAATAATACATTTTCCATGAGATTTGCTAACGAATTTGAGAATAATTTATATAAGTTATCTAAAAAATATCATAATATTAAGGCAGATATAAAACCCATTATTGAACAATTACAAAAAGGAAATATATTGGGCGATAGGATTTCTGGATTTAGTCCAGATATTTATGTTTATAAAGTAAGGGTTAAAAATAGTAATATTCAAAAGGGAAAAAGTGGCGGATATAGGTTAATTTATTTCTGGGAATCGGAAACAAGTATTTTATTATTAACAATTTATAGTAAATCTCAGCAGGAAGATATTAGCATTAATCAGATCAATGCTATTTTAGATGAATTTAACGAAAATTAGTTATTTTTTTCTACCAAAGATGGGTTGATTAATTAGATTAATGAAAATATGATTCAAAATCTGATAATAAATTGTTCATTAAATAAAATTAAGTAACAAGAATTTATTTTGCCTTATTACTCAATTGTCATCACAAGTTTATGGGATGCCCTTCACCCCTTTAACGTATTCCATTCAATAAATTCAACTAAGACTCTTTTCATTGATAATGTCTAATGATTGGCTGATTTTTCTAAGCAATCGGAGATATAATTAGCCGTTGACTCTACAAGGGTAATGGCATCTTCGTAAGCAATTCGAGTAGGTCCAATAATGCCCACGCTACCAATAGCGTAATTTTTTTGATGATAATTAGCAGAAATTAAACTGCAGTATTGCATTGATTGCAAGGGATTTTCTGAACCGATGGTAATTTTAACTTTGGTTTCTGATGGTGACTCTATATCAAGCACTAACGGTAACAATTTTTCTTGTTCTTCTTCTAATAGTTGTAATAAAATTTGTAGTTGTTCAATTTGTGAAAATTCTGGTTGTCGGATCATTTTGGCAATACCTTGAACCATTATGGGTGGTTGATGAGCCAGGCGATAGTTTTTTCTAATTTTTGTTAATAGGCTGTTGATAAAATGGGCATACTGTTGAAAATTATCATTTAGTTCGCTCCAATTTAGCTCAACTAAGTTAAGGAGAGAATGCCCTTTTAGCTTGTGATTTAAAAAGTTAGATAATATCTGTAATTCTCTGTCTATGGTATCTAATAAAAGTTCATTTTCTGTTAACCGAAAATCATCAAAATCTAATAATATTGACTCGGTTTGATAGTTGTCAATAACCATTACTAACATAATTTTTCCTTCTGAAATTCTCAGTAATTGCAAATGGTAAAGAATATTGCCCATGGTGGGAGGAATGGTGACAAAGGCAACGCAACCACTTAAATCTGAGAGAATTTGAGTAATTTTTTTTAAGAGTGTTTCGTAATGACCTCGTAAGGATTTAAGATGTACTTTGAGAGTTTGTTGTAGGGTTGAAGTGCGCTGGGTATTTCGGGTTAATAAACGATCAACATAAATACGATAACCAGAATCAGAGGGTATACGCCCGGCAGATGTGTATGGTTGATAAAGAAGACCAGCTTTTTCTAATTTACCCATGACGTTTCGCACGGTGGCGGAACTGACGCTAAAGTCGTATTCTTCAATTAAGGTCTTTGACCCTACTGGTTCAGCCGTGGCTATATAATGTTTAACGGTTGCCTGAAGTATTTTTTGATGGCGTTCATTGAGTTTGTTTTGAACTGTCATCTTAATTTTTATTTAAGGGAAATTTTATAAAATTTTTATTATTCTGATTCTTAGTATAGCTTGACTTTTATTTTTTCTAATGGTTTACCAAACAATAGAGCTACATACTCTATTCCGGACGGCTAGTTTAAGGTGCACGTTAAAACTCTGTCTTTTAAGACGTAAGCAAAGAAACATGGTACTCCAAGCTATCTTTAAATTTACCTTTGCTCCTTGTCGTTTTGACTTTTAACTAATTTACTGGGTGGGAAATATAGGCTAAATCAACTATTTTTCCTATTATTTCATTTACTTTTATTTCTAATCCTTCTCCTCCTGCTTTCGTGCGTATGTAACCTAAAGCAAAACTACCTTTTTCTGTTTCTAAATAACTGGTTATTTTGCCAATTTTTTCATCATTAATACTCATAATTTGTTTATTCTCAAAATTTATAGACTCATTAAATTCTATGCCCCATAATCTTTGTTTTACTCCTTTATAAGTATTTAGTCTGGTAATGGTTTCTTGTCCTATATAACAACCTTTATCAAAAGAAATTGTCTGCCATAAACCTACTTCAAGGGGGTTATAGTCTTCTGTTAATTCTTTATTTACTTTTGGTTTTCCTTGTAAAATTCTGAGATTTTCGTATTCTGTTTCTGTTAAAACTTTTACAGTATCTAATACTAATTTTTCTTTGATAAAATTAGTTATTTCTTGGGGAATAATTAAAGTATAACCACCTAATTTTAAACCGTCTCCCATGGCTAAAGTTAGCTCTATTTCGTCCATTTTAACTAAGCTATGACAGTGATCATGTTTACTTAAAAACTTTTCATTAAGTAATGGTAATAAGATAGATTTACTTTCATTCCCGATGAGATATAAAACTGTGTATTGAGCAGAAATATCAGCTATTTGTACTTTGTCAAAAGGAAAAATATAACGATCCATTAACTCCATTAAAAACTGTGTTTTTTCAGGAGATGTTAATAATAAAATTTCATCCTCTTTTACATAAACTGTGACTAAATCGATAGTTCTTCCTGTTGAATTTACAAAAACTGTTTCACAACCTTCCCCACTTTTCAAAGATTTTATTTTATTCGTAGTTTGATTATGAATAAAAGATAGACGATCAGCGCCCGTCACCCTAATCAAACTAGTGGAAGGGCGCTGATATAAACCTGTCATTTTTCTTGCTTTTATTGCTGATAAAATCATTTTCCTTTGTCTGAATTGTTTAGGGTGGGCATTGCCCACCATTGTCTAATATTTATTACTTATTTTTAACTACCATTTTGCGTACTGGTAATAATTTAAGGGGAAGTCAACTAATTAACAAGGGCCTAAACCCACTTGAGGAGCAAAAAGCGCCCTCCCTCCCAGTTGATGTTCAATGCGTAATAAGCGATTATACTTAGCCACCCTTTCACTACGACAAAGAGAACCAGTTTTAATTTGCCCAGCGCGCGTCGCCACCGCCAAATCAGCGATTGTAGTATCTTCAGTTTCACCAGAACGATGACTAATTACCGAGCGATAACCCTTACGGTTAGCCAATTCAATAGTGCGTAAAGTTTCCGTTAAAGTACCAATTTGATTAAGTTTGATCAAAATCGAATTACCCACGCCCAAATCAATACCCTTTTGTAAACGAGTGGCATTAGTGACAAATAAATCATCTCCCACTAACTGAATTTTTGAGCCTAATTTATCCGTTAACACCTGCCAATTATCCCAATCATCTTCATGTAAAGCATCTTCAATGGAAATAATGGGATATTTACCAACTAAATCTTCCAGATAAGCAATAAATTCGCTAGGGCTGTGGGCGCTACTATCATAAACATATTGCCCATCCTTATAAAACTCACTGGCAGCCACATCCATCGCTAAAGCCACTTCCTCACCCGGTTTGTATCCAGCAATTTCGATGGCTTGAATCAACAAATCTAAAGCCTCTTGATTTGAACCTAAATTGGGCGCGTAACCACCCTCATCACCCACACCAGATAACAAACCCTTCTCTTTTAAAACTTTGCTTAAACAAGCAAAAATTTCCGCACCCCAGCGCAAAGACTCAGAAAAAGACTCAGCGCCCACCGGCATAATCATAAATTCCTGAAAATCCACGTTATTATCTGCATGAGAGCCACCATTAAGCACATTCATCATCGGCACAGGTAGCACATTGGCTAAAGGACCACCCAAGTAACGATACAAAGGTACTTGTAAATCTAAAGCAACAGCTTTGGCAGTGGCTAAAGATACCGCTAGGATAGCATTAGCTCCCAAATTTTTCTTATTAGGTGAACCATCTAGTGCAATCATTGCCACATCGATGGCAACTTGATCGAAAGCGTCAATATCTAACAATTCAGGGGTAATTTTTTCCCTAATGTTGCGCACTGCGGTTAAAACCCCTTTGCCATCGTAGCGCTTGGGATCATTATCGCGCAACTCGTGCGCTTCAAAACTACCCGTAGAAGCACCACTTGGCACTTGAGCGATACCCACAACACCACTTTCTAGGCGCACTTCCGCTTCCACAGTCGGGCGCCCACGGGAATCTAAAATCTCTCTGGCTTCAATTTCTTCAATAAACAATGAATCTTGTTCTAACATTTCTTTACCCTAGTTTGACCTAGTCTATTATTCAATAAAAATTACCTTTATCATAGTCTCATTTATGAATTATGAATTATGAATTATGAGTTATGAATTATAATCCTCTCCTGCTTCCTCTGCTTCCCTGTCTCCCCGTCTCCCCGTCTCCCTGTCTCCCCGTCTCCCCGTCTCCCTGTCTCCCCG
>JACYMF010000098.1 GCA_015272165.1 Cyanobacterium sp. T60_A2020_053 | reverse complement strand
GGTCATAGAAAACTATATCAGGGGTATGGAACGTGCCTCTTTAGACGCAGAGTCGCCAAGCTCTACTGAGTGCGGAAGCATGAGGCAACTTGGGGCGAAGAAGCGTCAGAAACGCATTTCTCAGCGTAGCGGAAATGCGTAGTTCATATAGTTATATTTTGGTGTGGTAATTAAGAATTTAATTTATTAACTGAAAAAATTCTGTAGCCCCAGAATTTATTAGATACCAATATTAAGCGATAGTCATAATATTTCGAGTGTAATGGGGGGATATAGTTTATTCGACATCTTCAGTAAAAAGATAACGGGATTATCAGTAATAAATACAGTGATTGCTAGAGATAATGGATTAAACTTGAAAATCAAGACGACTGATTATGAGAAAATTAGTAAAGAAGAACCAAAAAAGTATTACCCAGGAAAGAAAAAATGCACACATTTACCTAAATTCAAAATCGTTGAAGTTTTATAATAAATGAAACAATCGTAAATTATTGGAGAAGTCTATTGTATTAAAGTTGTTGCAACATAAAGAAAAAACTCAAAACTTTACTGAGTAAAGGTTATGACTATTGTAAATTATAAACGTCTGTAACTTTTATAGAGCAAAGTTTTTGACCACTTTAAGGCATTATTTCACAACAAGTCTATTGTTTATCCATCTTGTAGTAAGAAAATCCACAGTAATGGAATTAACCCTCAAAAATATTCATAAATATTACGGTAAAAGATGTATTGTCAATCGAGTCAATCTACAAGTCTCCCAAGGAGAAATCGTCGGTTTATTAGGACCAAATGGAGCGGGAAAAACTACTACTTTTTATATTACTACTGGTTTAATAACTCCTAACGAAGGTAAAGTTACCCTTGATGACATGGATATAACTGCCCTCAAACTCAACCAACGGGCAAAATTAGGTATTGGTTATTTAACTCAACAAGCCAGTATTTTTCGTAATTTAACTGTCAAAGAGAATATTCAATTAGTTTTAGAACAAACTAACCCTTCTCCCCGTAGTCGTCAAATGAGACTAGAACAGTTGATCGCTGAATTTCGCTTAGAGCAAGTGGTAGAGACGAAGGGCGCTCAAGTTTCGGGAGGAGAGAGACGGCGCACGGAATTGGCAAGGGCGCTGGCGGTAGGCAAAGAAGGTCCGAAATTTTTATTATTAGATGAACCTTTTGCGGGGGTTGATCCCATTGCCGTATATGAGATACAGCAGATTATTGCTGGGTTAAAAAAGCAAGGGATGGGTATTTTGATTACTGATCATAATGTGAGAGAAACTCTTGCTATTACTAAAAGGTCTTATATTTTAAGGGAAGGGCAAATTTTGACTTCTGGTACTGCGGAAGAATTGTATAATAATCCTTTAGTGAAACAATACTACTTAGGGGATAATTTTCGAGCTTAACTCCCATGGAGAAAAAATCAAGACATTTTTCTCAACTGTTTATATCGGTCATGGATCGTTATATTCTGATTGAGTTATTAATTCCGTTTTTATTTGGTATCGGTTTGTTTACTGCGCTTGGTTTATCCATTGGGACACTTTTTGATCTCATTCGTCGAGTAACTGAATCCGGTTTACTTTTCAGCATTGCGGTAAAAATATTTTTGTTACGAATGCCAGAATTTATTGTTTTGGCGTTTCCCATGGCAATTTTGTTGGCAACTTTGATGGCATACAGTCGTTTATCCAGTGATAGTGAAATTATTGCTTTGCGTAGTGTTGGGGTTAATCTTTATCGTCTCATTAACCCTGCTTTAATACTCAGTCTCATAGTTACTGCCATGACTTTTGTCATTAATGATGTCATAGCGCCCTCCGCCCATCGAGAAGCTAATCTCACTTTACAACAGGCATTGGGTGAAGTGCGCCCGAATTTTAAAGAGCGAAATATTCTTTATCCTGAATATGCTGACATTGAAAATGAACAAGGGGAATTTAATTATGGTTTAGCGCGCCTATTCTATGCCGAGGAATTTAATGGGGAAGACATGAGATATTTAACCATTCTCGACTTTAGCCGTCAAGGCTTCAAGCAAGTGTTAACCGCCGAAAAAGCAAAATGGAATATTGAACAAAATATCTGGGATTTTTTCAACGGCACAATTTATATGATTGCCACCGATGGTAGTAGTCGTAATGTAGTACGATTTGAACATCAACAATTAGCTTTACCCAGCGCCCCTCTCGACTTCGCCCAGCGCCCGTTAAGTTATCAAGAAATGAGTATTTCCCAAGCCAGAGAGTATCAACGAATAGCTAGGTTAGAAGGAAATAACGGTGAAGTGAGAAAGCTAGAAATTAATATACAAAAGAAAATTGCCTTACCCTTCGTGTGTATTATTTTTGCGGTGATGGGCGCTTCCTTGGGTATTCGCCCCCAAAATGCAGGAAAAGCCAAGAGTTTTGGTATCTGTATCGGTTTGATTTTGACTTATTATATCCTCTCCTTTATCAGTGAATTGATGGCAATGGGGAGTATTTTAACCCCGGTGGCGGGCGCTTGGCTACCAAACCTCATTGGTTTATCCCTAAGTAGTTGGCTACTCTGGCAAACTAATCAACAAGGATAATAAATTATGAATTATGAATTACTATCTCCTCAGCTTTTCCTTTTGTCTTTTTAACACTATTTTTGTTTAAATCCTAGTTCAATTCATTGAACGTAATTACCTTAGTTTCGTGTAATTCATGACACGGTGGGTGCGGTGCGAAGATACAATCTTTTAATAACTGGCGTTGCTTAATTGTGGAATGAAACATTACTGAATTACAACAAATATATAATACTCAAAATATTATTACTATTCCTTATCCCCTACTCCAAGCAAAAATCATACTTAAAATCAGCAACGCTGAATTTTGCTTACTAACTCATTTGACATCGACAAAATTTTCCTCGCCTCATATTAAGGATCAGTAAATGTATGGTATAATCTTATCTAATAGTAGTTATTGAACACCAATAACTCCCCATAAAATTAAAGTTTAGAGGAAGTAATTAACCTTGCTTAATGAAAAAACCTCGAAAAGGATATATTAAACTAAGAAATATCCGTAGATAAAACGCAAAAAAAACAATTTACACAATAGGAGGCGCGTAGTCAATGGGACTACCTTGGTATAGAGTACATACAGTCGTAATTAACGATCCGGGTCGCCTAATTTCCGTACACTTAATGCACACCGCATTAGTAGCCGGTTGGGCTGGATCAATGGCTCTTTATGAATTGGCAGTGTTTGATCCTAGTGACGCTGTCTTAAACCCCATGTGGAGACAGGGAATGTTTGTACTTCCCTTCATGGCTCGTTTGGGTGTAACAGGTTCTTGGGGTGGTTGGAGTATCACTGGTGAAACCGGCGTTAACCCCGGTTTTTGGTCTTTTGAGGGAGTAGCCATCGCTCACATCGTGCTCTCAGGCTTATTATTCCTTGCTGCCGTATGGCATTGGGTATTTTGGGATTTAGAACTCTTTACCGATTCTCGTACCGGTGAACCTGCCTTAGATTTACCCAAAATGTTTGGTATTCATTTATTCTTATCTGGTTTACTCTGTTTCGGTTTTGGCGCATTCCACCTCACCGGTTTATGGGGTCCGGGTATGTGGGTATCTGATGCCTATGGTTTAACCGGTCATGTTCAACCTGTAGCACCCGAATGGGGACCAGCTGGATTTAACCCCTTCAATCCGGGTGGTGTGGTTGCACATCATATCGCTGCTGGTATCGTTGGTATTATTGCTGGATTATTCCACCTCAGTGTGCGCCCTCCCGAAAGACTTTATAAAGCCTTAAGGATGGGTAATATCGAAACGGTACTTTCTAGCAGTATTGCCGCCGTTTTCTTCGCTGCTTTCATCGTCGCTGGAACTATGTGGTATGGTAGCGCCACTACCCCCGTAGAATTATTTGGTCCTACCCGTTATCAATGGGATCAAGGATACTATCAACAGGAAATTCAAAACCGTGTACAACGTGCCATTGCTGATGGTGCTACCCCTGCTGAGGCTTGGGCTTCTGTTCCTGAAAAATTAGCCTTTTATGATTATGTCGGTAACAGTCCAGCTAAAGGCGGTTTGTTCCGTACTGGTGCTATGAATAAAGGTGATGGTATTGCCCAAAGCTGGTTAGGACATCCTGTCTTTAAAGATAAAGAAGGCAGAGAGTTAACCGTTCGTCGTTTACCTAACTTCTTTGAAACTTTCCCCGTTATCCTCAGTGATGCTGATGGTGTGGTGCGCGCTGATATTCCTTTCCGTCGTGCTGAATCAGCCCTTAGTGTGGAACAAACTGGCGTTACTGTTTCTTTCATCGGTGGTGAGTTAGATGGTCAAAGTTTTAGCGATCCTCTCGATGTGAAACGTTATGCTCGTAAAGCTCAATTAGGAGAACCTTTTGAGTTTGATACTGAAACCCTTAATTCTGATGGGGTATTCCGTACTAGCACCCGTGGTTGGTTTACATTCGGTCATGCTTGTTTTGCCTTGTTGTTCTTCTTCGGACATATTTGGCACGGTGCCCGTACCCTCTTCCGTGACGTATTTGCTGGTGTCGATCCTGATTTAGACCCTGAACAAGTAGAATGGGGCTTATTCCAGAAAGTGGGTGATAAATCCACTCGTCGTAGTACCGAGTCTGCTTAATCATTTAATAGCTAGGGTTTCATGACCCTAGTTATTACTTTTTCATTCAAAGTAAACATTCACAGAGGAATTTATTATGGAAAGTGTTGCTTATATTTTGGTTTTAGCCATGGCAATTGCGGTATTATTCTTTGCTATTGCTTTTCGTGAACCCCCCAAAATTCAAAAATAGTTTAGTTTTATTGTTACTGTCATAAATTGAAGTCCTATATTCTTTGTGAATGTTAGGGCTTTTTTTTGTCCCTTTCATTGAACAGGAACGAAGCATCCTCGATCTTCTCTCCTTTTAAAGCAGGGCGTTTTCATTCTCAAAAATGTTAGTTTCTCAAACTAGCCAATAATCTGAAATTCAGAGGTTTTTAACTACTAATAAATCAATTAATAGTAAAAAATCCTCCTGTCTCCCTGAATCTCCCCCCTTTTTAAGGGGGGTTGGGGGGGATCATCCTTATATTGTCTTCTTGTCAAAAACAAATCAATTTTGATCCTGACTTTGAAAATCCCCTGCTTTTAAAGCAGGGCTACTTCAAATTTATGATATGATTAAAGTGTCAGTGTAAATACGCAAATATTAAATAATGAATCTTCGTGGCTTAATAAACATCCTTCTTTGCTGAGTTTAATTAGGAATAAAACTTATTTGTTAGTATTAATTTAGCATTACATTAAAATAGAAATAATCATGTCAACTGAAGTATTTTTTAACCGCTATGTCAATCTCAATATACTGCCAATAATACCGCAATTTTAAAAACGGTTTTAGGCTTTTTCGTCATTAATTATTGGGAGATAAAAACATGATTTCCATTTCAATGCCTCTCCATTATCATCAAAATTGGCAAACTGTCAGTTTTCCTTCCACCTTGTACCTTTGCCCTGTACTAGATTTACTTCTTAGTAAAATTCCTTCCTCTTTACATACGGAGGTGCGCTTGGGTTTACAAGAAGCCTTAGTAAATGCGGCGAAACATGGGAATAATCTTGATCCTAGTAAACCGGTGGTAGTTAAATTTGCCTATCGTAAAGGAGAATATTCTTGGTTAATTTGTGATCAAGGTCACGGTTTTGCTGAGTGTAAGTGCGATGATAATTCACTGCCTCCCGAAGATTCTTTCAATGGTAGAGGTTTATGTTTGTTACATCACATTTTTGACCGAGTTTTGTGGAATAAGCGAGGTACTGAAGTTAAATTATGTAAACAGGTTCATCATTTCTTGACTCCCCGTAAGGCTACTTAGGGAGTTTTTTTTTGATAAAAAAATAGGCGCAGTATAACTACGCCCTAATTATATTTTTATTCAATTTTGTTACTGATTATTATTGTTTGATAATGTCACAAGTTAAGGGGCAAGAAGAATAGAGAGGGTTTTTTATGGTTTTCGCATCATCTTGTAACCAGCCCAACCACTGTACGTCATGGGGATGGATTCCTTTGAAGGTTAAAATCAGGGAACTGAAAAGAATGGCTATACCCATGCTACCTAATAGGCTTCCTGATACCACTACAATGGCGCTAGTGGGTAAGATAGATTGCAATACTACGGCGCCCAATACCCCTACAGTCATTAATACAACGACCACGGGAAATCCTACCACGAGGAAACAAACTGTCAAAGTTAAAGTCCAAATTAAGAAACTTTTAGCCATTGCCCATACATAGTTACCCTGCCAACTGCCAGAATTAGATATTTGCATTCTTTTCATACTCCTTATTAATACGACAACAAAAACCGTTTAAAACTGTTTTTTCCATACAGAAAATTCACGGTATTGATTTGATTTACCTATCATTAGTATAAGATACCTAAAACGGAAATGAGTGATTTTGTAATATTTCGTTACCTTATTTCTAATAAAATAGACAAGATACCACTTAAGTAGGCTTAAAGTCCTTGATCCCCGTAGGTTATAATTAATGTTTAGTTTTGTTTGTTACTTTTCTTTACACAAATACTTAATTTTCTCATTTTTTAAGGGAGGGAAGATAAAGAAAGAGCAACGGGGGAAAAAGAGAGACGATGATGGGGGGTAATGCCAAATTGATTCAGCGCCCGTCGATGTTTAGCAGTAGGATAACCTTTATTATGAGCGAGGTCATATTCAGGGTGAAGGGCGCTATACTCTAACATTAATTGATCTCGATAAACTTTAGCGATGATACTAGCAGCACCGATGAGGGGGGAGATACTGTCACCTTTAATAATAGGAATTTGAGGGTAATTGAGTTGAGGAATCGTAAAGTTACCATCGATTAAACATAGTTGAGGAGAAATCTTTAATTGATTAATTGCCAGTTTCATCGCTAGTAAAGAAGCCTGTAAAATGTTTATTTGATCAATAGTCTGGGCATCTACTTTAGCAATTTGTACTTCAGTTACAAGGGCTTTAATTTTCGGAACTAAAGTCACTCTTTTCTGATGAGTTAATTTTTTACTATCATCAACCCCTATGTCTTTTAACAGTGAGATATTTTTTAGAGGCATGACGACGACACTTGCCACCACTTCCCCAAAAATACATCCTCTGCCCACTTCATCAACTCCAGCGATAAGGCTATGATCATGTAAATTGTTAAGATAATTATTGGGTATTAAATCGAATAAACTTAATTGATTCATGGTTAGATTACTGGTATTAAGTAACAGGTGTTAATCATTTATATTTCATAACTCACGTTACGCACTGATTCAAATGTTAAGTTAAGGGAGGTTTCAGGTAGCAGGTAGCAGGTTTCAGGTTTAAAACCCTTCCCTCCATAGACTCTTGTACAAGAAAAAGATCAATAAACATAAGTTTCTTGTCAATTCTTTAACCTAACACCGCGACACCCGACACCTGACACCAACAATTAATTCTATTTTGCGTAACATCAGTTTTATAATTCATTAAATCTTCTCATCATAAACAAGTAACAAAGGTGCAATTTATCAAAGAAATTATCGGGCGCTGGTGGTCAGAATTTACATTACAAACCAAATTAATGGCGACTGCCACTCTCGTGGTATCCCTCGTCATGAGTAGTTTAACCTTTTGGGCAGTTAATTCTATTCAACAGGAAGCACAACTTAACGATACTCGTTTTGGTCGAGATTTAGGGCTTCTCCTTGCCAGTAACGTTGCGCCTTTGATTGCTGAAAATGACTTGACGGAGGTAGCTCGTTTTTCAGGGCGCTTTTATCATAGTACTTCTAGCGTGCGCTATATTATTTACGCTGATACTCAAGGAGACATTTTTTTTGGCATTCCTTTTTCCCAAAGTGAGGTTAAAAATTCCCTTACGATACAACGTAAATTAGAACTACCTGAAGAATATAGCCATAGTACAAGTATGCCTTTAGTAAGACAACATCTCACTCCAGATGGTAAAGTAACTGATGTATTTGTACCATTGGTTAGTGATGATGAATATTTAGGGGCGCTGGCTATTGGTATTAACCCAAATCCAACGCTGGTAGCTTCTTCTAATTTAACCAGAGATGTTACTATTGCAGTGTTTATTTCTATTTGGGCAATGGTGATTTTGGGAGGGGTATTTAATGCTTTAACCATTACTCAACCTATCAAAGAGTTATTGTTGGGAGTAAAAAATATTGCTACGGGTAATTTTAAACAGAGAATTGATTTACCTTTAGGAGGCGAGTTGGGGGAGTTAATCCTTAGTTTTAATGAGATGGCGGAGAGGTTAGAAAAATTTGAAGAACAAAATATCGAGGAGTTAACAGCAGAAAAAGCTAAGTTAGAAACTCTGGTTGCTACTATCGCTGATGGGGCAATTTTATTAGATTCTCAACTTAAATTAATGTTGGTTAATCCTACTGCTAAAAAAATGTTTAATTGGGAAGAAAAAACAGTTATTGGCCATAATTTATTAGAGTATTTACCTTCTCAAATTTGTGAGCAGTTACAAAAACCTTTGCACAATATTTCTTTGGAGGAGGAAATTTATAATTTGTCGCCAAATAAAGGAGAGTTTAGGGTTAGTTTGAAAGAACCTAATCAGCATACTTTGAGAATTTTAATTACTCAAGTTTTAGATCAAAGTAAGGAAAATTTAAAGGGCATTGTGATGACGATTCAAGACATTACTAAGGAAGTAGAATTAAATGAAGCAAAAAGTCAGTTTATTAGTAATGTTTCCCATGAATTAAGGACACCTTTATTTAATATAAAATCTTTCATTGAAACATTGGCAGAATATGGAGATGATTTAAGTGAAGATGAAAAAATCGAATTTTTACAAACAGCCAACCACGAAACGGATCGGTTAACGAGATTGGTTAATGATGTGTTAGATTTGTCAAAGTTAGAGTCAGAGCGTCAATATCAGTTTCAGGCGTTGGATTTACAGCAACTTATTGAGCAAACTTTAAGGACTTATCGGCTTTATGCCAGAGATAAAAATATTGAGTTAATCCCCGAAATTGAGCCTATGTTACCGCCGATTTGGGGACATTATGATTTACTGTTGCAGGTATTTACTAATTTGGTGGGTAATGCCTTGAAATTTACTCTTGAAGAAGGTAAAATCATCATTAGAGCTTATGGTGTGATGCACGGTGAAGGGCGCCCTTCACACATATCCCATGTTAGGGTAGAAGTATCAGATACTGGCATTGGCATTGCTAAAGAAGATCAAGAAGCTATTTTTGATCGCTTTTTTCGAGTAGAAAATAGAGTGCATACCCTTGAAGGTACTGGTTTGGGTTTATCTATTGTGAAGAATATTACTGATAAACATAATAGTAAAATTCATCTCATTAGTGAAGTGGGTAAAGGTACTACTTTTTGGTTTGATTTACCTGTTTTTGTTCCTGATTTAGTTTTGACAGAAACTTAAATTAGATGATGATTTGCCCTCTTAAACTCCTTGTTGGTAGAAACGGTAAGTTAAATGCGTCTTAGCTTACAAGCCAGATTGCACTGTCCAAAGATGATGATAAATCCCTTGTAATGCCAATAATTCTTCATGTTTTCCTTGCTCTACAATTTGCCCTTTATCCATGACATAAATGCGATCGCAATTCCTGATAGTAGAAAGACGATGCGCGATGGCAATAGTTGTTCTATCTTTAGTAATTACTTGTAAAGATTTTTGGATAGCGCCCTCCGTTTCATTATCCACTGCTGAAGTAGCTTCATCTAAGATTAAAATAGGGGGATTTTAAGAATAGCTCGGGCGATGGCAATGCGCTGTCTTTGCCCTCCTGAGAGCTTTTGCCCTCTTTCACCCACAATGGTATCGTATCCTTGGGGTAACTGTAAGATAAATTCATGGATTTGTGCTAACTTGGCAGAATCGATAATTTCCTCCTGAGTAGCATCAAAACTACCATAGGCAATATTTTCCCCTACCTTACCATGAAATAAAAATACGTCCTGACTTACCCAACCGATACATCGTCGCAATTCCCCTACTTGTAACTCTTGAATATCAATACCATCAATCAAAATTTGTCCTTGTTGCACTTCATAAAACCTCAGCAATAGTTTAACTAAGGTACTTTTTCCCGAACCTGTTGCCCCCACAATGCCGATATTTACCCCCGATGGAATATGTAATGATAAATCTTTGAGAACATTAGTGTAATTGTTATAGGCAAAAGTAATATTATCAATTTTCACCTCTCCTCGTGCCGTTGTTAATGGTAAGGAATGATTCCCCGTAGGAATGGCAATGGGGGTATCTAGCAAATTCATCACCCTTTTAATGGAAGCCATAGCCCGTTGATATTGATCCATGATCGCACTCAAAGTAGCAAAAGGCCACAGTAATTGTTGTACTATAAACACCATAAAACCATAAGTTCCTACCGTTAACTGATTATTTGCCACCGCAACCCCACCAAAAAACAAAGTAGCGATAAAACCCGTCACTACCACCAAACGAATTAAGGGGAAAAAAGCGGCACTAAGCGCGATTGCACGGCGGTTACTACGGCGATAGGCTTCACTTTCACATGAGACACGTTCTCGTTCGTAATTTTCGGCAGTAAAACTTTTAATAGTGGCAATCCCTGACAGATTATTGGCTAAACGGCTATTAATCAATCCAGCTTTGTCTCGTACATCGGCATAACGGGGAGCGAGTCTTTTTTGAAATGCTAATGATCCCCATAAGATAAAGGGTATAGGTAAAATGGCTAACCATGCCACTTTTGGAGCTATCAGTATAAATGAACCACCTACTACTAAAACTGTGGTGATAAATTGCAAGATACTCGCCGCCCCAGAATCGAGAAATCTCTCTAATTGGTTGATGTCGTCGTTTAAAATTGAGAGCAATGTCCCTGTTGAGCGTTCTTCAAAGTAGTTTAGTTCTAATTCTTGTAAGTGGCTATAGGCAGAAAGCCTTAGTTCGTGTTGCAAAGTTTGAGCAAGGTTGCGCCAAAGACGATCGTAAATAAACTCCGATACTGATTCTAGTGTCCAAATCAGTAAAGTTAAGAAGGATAAAATTGCCAATTGTCCAATAATGTCAGTAATACCAAATTTAGCTATAAGAGAATCATCTTGTTCTACTACTACATCCACTGCTACCCCAATTAAATAGGATGGTGCGAGGTCAAAAATTTTATTGAGAATAGTGGCAATAGTGGCGATCGTAATTTGATTTTGATAGTTTTTGCTGTATTTTAATAGTCTGAAAAGAGGATGATTTTTTGATGTCATAAAAAAATTAATTAGTAGTTAAAGTTTAAACTCTAGTTTTAAAATCATCAGTTGCACTTCAGTTTTTTCTGAAACTTAAAGCAAATGTTTATTAATTAAAAATATTTATTAATAAATTCAATAGGAGTTAAACATTCAAAATCAGCAATAGATTTAATTAAGCCTCGATTTGATGAAATAAAACAATCACATAAACCTAATTTAGCTGTTAAGTAAATTTCTACATCTTCTGTAGGAATAATGTTTTCCGAGACAATTTTTGACGATAATTCACGCCACCTAGAGTCAACATCAACGTAATGAAAATTTAATCTTGACCAAATTAAACCAATGGCAAAACCTGCTTTATCTTTATTCCATAAATACTTGCCTACACGCCTAACTTGGTCTATAACTTCATGGGATAAAATAATTTCAGCAGTAATTTTAGTATCTTCTTTAGCAAAATATCCTATGGCTTTTAATATTTGAGCTTCTGAAGAATCTGCATCTTGAATACCAATGATATAAATATTTGTATCAAGACATAAACGCCGAAGATTAAACATTACTTAATTCTTCCTTTTTCTTCAAGCATTTCTAATTTAACTTGTTGAATTAAGTCCATAATTTTCTCCCTAGAATCATAACCGTTTTCCTTTCCTAATTGGCACATAATTTCAAATTCATCTACTTCTTGGTTTTGTTTTACGATGATTAAATCAACTTCTCCATCGGTGATTTCTAATGGAGTTTTTATCTTTAATTCACCTTGTTTAATTTCGCCTTTTACTTGAATCATTTTCATATATTTATTTTTTATTACATTGATTATTTTGTTTCTATAATACTATTTCTACCTTCTATCAATATTTCCTAGGAGTTGAATAATATTCAATCCTTAGAAAGCTTTAGCCCTAAAATGTTAAGTGTTTGTTGCCTCAACCCAACCTACAAAGGCGAAATTTGGGCAAAAATAAAAGTGTTTTTCGAGTCATCAAGAAAATTATAATGATCGAATTTGAACGGTATTAACATTGATTTCTGTGACTTTTGTTAGTTGAATATCATTACTAAGCAAAACTGCATCACAAGTCAAAGCAGTAGAGCAAATAATGGCATCAGGTAACTTTAACCGATACTGTTTACGAAGCCTAATTGCCGTATTCTTCAATTCTTCATGCAAATCAATGACTGTCACCTGTGATAAAAATTGTCGAATTCTTAATTCTTCTGCTTTGTCAAGTCCTGGATAAGAAAGCATTTCCATTTCGCTGATCACAGACAAGTAAAATTCCCCAACAGGTAGGGGATTTAGCAATACTCCACCTAAAAGATACAAGACAATATTTGTATCTAAGACATATTTTGTAATTATCACGTCCATTCATTCCGAATTTGATGCTGAAATGAAAGCGGATCTTGACTAACTTGAATGGTACCAGCAAAGCAATTTAGATCAACGACTTGAGGAGAATAGTGAGAACTTTTCTTTTCTAGTTGTTCCTTTAACCAGTTCTGCTCTTCTAGTGATAATGTCAATATCATTTGTTTAATTGATTGTACGAGTTGAATGTTCATTGAGAGTAGCGATTGAGAATGGATACTATAAATTATACTGCGTTCACCTACTCCTCCCTTCTGGTGTAAAGTGGCCAAACTGAAGTAGGGCAGAGGCGGTTTCATTGGTTGGTAACCTTGTGAATAGGTAGGCTTCGACGTGAACGCTCAGCTGAACGGTGGGTTTATCTGCACTAGCCACAGATACAACGCAACCACGATCGCACGCCCATAAACAGCCGATCGATCGAATTTCCATCTCATCATTGAGGAATTTTGAATGGTATAAAGTTTGAATTTTATCAAGGAAAATATCACCATCAAAAGGTGGATTTTCAGGGCGTTGTTCTGATGAACGATGACAAGATTTACAGACGAATAAAGTATGTTTAGTCATAATTTTAAGGAGTATTTACAAGGTATTTATAGAGATCATCAATGACGGCATCAGCCGCCAGCAGGTTTGAACCAATCCAAGTCAGGGTATTCACGTAATATACTTGTCTACTTTTGACAGCTTTAAGGTTTCTTGCCAAAGGAGAGTCAAGGATCTCTTCAAAGCTTTCATCTTCACCTTCTTTTAAGGTTGCTACAAAAAGTATATCGCCATCTATCATCTCCAGATTTTCTAGAGAATTAATAAAAATACTTCCTGTTGGAGTACCTATGTTTTGCGATTCTGGCCTCTCTAGTCCAACATCCTCAAGAATAGAACCAATAAATGAGTTGCTCGCATTCAAAAAAAATCCCGAAGGTAAATATGGAAAAACAACAGACACTGTTTTATTTTTGTATTGATCACCTAAAGCAACCTTTAGCTCATTAACTCGTTGATGATAGTGCTTCCAGGCTTGCTCCGCTTCTTCTTCCTTTCCTAATGCTTTAGCGACAACTTCAAACTGTTCTCGCCAACCAGATGAACCGTGCCAAGGGACGATTACCGTAGGGCTAATTTCAGCTAATAGTGGATAAATTGTCTGAATATTTTGCCAAGCCAGAATTAAGTCAGGCTTAACCATCAATATTCTCTCTAAATTAGGTTCATTTTGAGAACCCAATGGTTGTATGCCTCCCACTTGATTTTGTAAGTATTCAGGAAATGGATTCTGTATATCATCTACACTACTGGCAATTGGTTTAACACCTAACACTAATGCATTTCCTAAAGTGCCATGAAAAACAGTAGCAACACGCTGAGGATTTTTGGGGACACACGTTTCCCCCATTGTGTGTTTTACCATTCGACAGTCAGTACCAAAGGATAATCGACTAACATTGGTTGGAGTATTTATAGATTGGTTACCGCCATTTTGAGTGAAAATAATAGCTAGACCAACAAATACAAACAGTATAATTAAATTACAAATTCTCTTGAGCATAGGGAAAATCCAAATTTTTGGAAAGAGTCACTATCGGATTAGATTTAGGATAACTGCCAAAATGGGTTAAGCTAAAATTGCATCAAAGCCGCCAGGAAACGGTTGCTTGTATTTCAAAGGGCGCACCAGGGAACACCCGATTGATGTTAAACGCTGATTCATAATATTCAATGTTGAAAAGGTTCCTGAAGTTTAGACCTGCTCGGAAGCGATCGCGCTCATAGAAAATAGCAGCATCTGTACGAAGGTAGCTAGGAAGCTGAAAAGTATTAGCTAAATCTCCTTGACGTTCTCCTTGGTAAAATAGCCCTAAACCAAATCCTAAGCCCTTTAGATCACCCTCTTGAAACTTGTATGTTGTCCAGAGGTTAAAGCTGTTTTCGGGGACCCCATTGATGCGATTGCCGACGGGAAAACTGTTGTCTTTGGCAACACGAGCATCGGTGTAGGCATAGCCTGCAACAACGTTCCATCCTGGCAAAATTTCACCTGCAATGTTCAATTCAATGCCTCGGCTCTTTTGTTCGCCCACTTGGATTGTCCGCAGTGGATTGCTTGGATATTCGGTTCGGATATTGGTTCGAGCTTGATCGTAAAATGCTAAAGTTGCCGAGATATTATTGGTTATATCTGCTTTAACTCCCACTTCATACAACGTACCGCGCTTAGGCTGGGATATGGTTCCATCTTCAAATACATTGGTAACTGGTGTGAAAGAGCGTCCATAGGCAGCATAGAGAGAAATTTCAGGAATGGGTTGGTAGACTAAGCCAACTCTGGGGCTGAAAACTTCTTGTTGGGCAGAACCATCAGTGGGGTAATTATTGACAATACGCTGATTGGCAATGTCAAATCGACCTCCTAAAAGCACCTTGAAGTTATCTGTTAGAGAAATTTGATCCTGAATGTAAAAACCATAGGCATTTGAACTAGATTCTCCTTCGAAACGAAAGCTAGACGGTGCTCCAAACGGTTGACCATAAACAGGATTGAAAATATCTATAGGAGCCAAGTCAAAGCCCGAACCAGGAGATTCGATCGATTTTTGGTCTGTTCGAGCATAATTAAACCCAGCGAGTAACTGATGTTGAATACTGCCTGTAGCAAATTTACCGACAAGGTAGTTGTCAAAAGTGATATTTCTAGCATCGATTGGACTTATGTTAGCCCCCCGTCTCATATTCCGATTGTCCGCTTCTAGCCCAAGGGGGAATACGATTATCCTGTCCTGTTCGAGCCAAGCAATATCGAAAACGCTACGCATCTGCCAATTGTCATTAAATTTGTGTTCAAGGTCATATCCGATTCGGAACGACTTCACATTATCTCTGTCAAAAGGTTCACTCAAGTTGGTACTTAAGCGGACTTTGCCATTAGGGTTAGGCAAGAACGTCCCCCTTGCTGGAAGTCCCATTTGTCCATAGGAGCCAGAAATATTGATGTATTCAGCAGATAGCTTTAGGTTGGTGTTGTCGCTAATCTGCCAAGAGATTGAAGGCGCAATAGTAAACTGTCTTCGATCAAAATTGTCAAGAAAACTTCCTGTGTTTTTTCCAACAAAGTTCAAACGATAAAGTACCTTTTTATCATCAGTGAGCGGACCAGTAAGGTCGATCGCACCTCTATAAGTATCAAAGCTTCCTGCCCTTCTTGGGTTGCCACAATTTCAATTTCTACCTCGGAAGTGGCCGTATCTCCAGCCGTCAACCCCAATACTAAATTAGTTTCAGAAGGGATAACCTGAGCCGTTGGTATTCCTGTTGTACCCGTGACGGTAATTCTGATAGATTTGGAATCAAAGGAAGTCGCCCTAATTTCTGTGATGTCGTTACTGGGGTTTTCTACCCTAAACTCCTCTGCTAAAATCCCATCTAAAACCTCAATAACGAGGGTATTTTCTTCAGAATAGATTAATGGTTGTAAACTTGTGGGGGTGTCGGTTTCAAGGATAATTTGTAATCCCGTTTCTGATGGTTCTATGCTAATACCCCTGATTTGTATTACATTTTGACTTAAAAGTAACTGTGCTTCTTGAGAAACAGATTCAATCTCACTTAACCTAAGCGCCTTATTTTCCGATTCCTCACTTTGAGCGGGGGTAGCCATAAAAGCTATTATGAAGCCCGATACTAAAAAATGTTGGGAATACTTGTTTAATTTCATCTAGCTAACTGCAACTCCTCACAATAATTGAACAGTATTAAGAAAGTTTCTTAATTAGGCTGACATTGTTCTTATGATAAGGAATTGATGGTTTTTTTTGAACGCTAGAGGGATTTATCTTGCGAAATTACTTTTTTTTCTCCCGCAAAGTCGCAAAGGAGATGGTATTCATTAAACAACTAAGCCATGAATCAGCATAATTGCGATCATATTTTTTCTGCCACAAATAAATCGACGGAGTATTTCGAGAGTAAGATTTTTGATGATTTCAGTTTGTTGATAACCGAGGGTGATTTCTCTTGCTGATAATTGTGTCATTGATTATTGAGTGTTATCTTGCTGATTTTCTTTTTTTGGTGGGCATTACCCACCCCATTTTTTATATTTCATTGATTAAATTTTGTGCTAACTCCTCCACAGAGTCTTGAGGTAAACCAGTAAACATAACGACTTGGGCAATGGTCATTTGATTCCTGAGCAAATTTTGGGCTATTTCTATTTTTGCTTCGAGTTTACCTTCAAGTTTGCCTTCGAGTTTACCTTCAAGTTTACCTTCTCGGAGTATTTCTTGATAAATTACAGATTCTCGCATAATGTCACTCCTTAATATCTGTTTGATAGTTGTTTCGTTTAAGACTAATCCAGCCAGAATGCTTGATATTGCCAACAAATTATTTTTTGTCGTGGTATCCGATTGTTGTTTGATAGTTTGAGCTATCTGAGTTAATACTATTTTAGGATTTTCTACTTCACATAGCACCGCTAGAGGTAATAAACCTAACTGATTCATCAATAATTCTGGCGGTTGCTCCCAAAGTCTAATGACATCAAATTCATGGTAAGTTTTTTCTAGGCGAAAATTATTTTGTTGTGTTAATTCGGAGCTTGTTTTTCGCAAGTAAATAACTACTTGTTTCATCTGCTTTTGGGGATAACGGCGATATACTCTCAATCGATAATCAATCATCCGAAATGCCATTGTTTCATCAGCGCCCGTCTGAAATTCCAAATGCAAAACGAGGTTTTCTGATTGTAATAAAATGAGAGAATCTGCCCGAATGGGTTGCAATGATAATTCTGTGGGTTTCAATTCTGTTAAAGTCACTTTATAGCCTAATAACCATTGGGCAAAGTCTTCGCTATAGTTTTCTGCTAAAAATTTGCAAACATTATCAAACATGGATTTTCTGGAAAATATTTATACTAATTTGATATTAACGAGACTTAGAGAGTAAAAAGAGGAAATAAGGCGCACCAATAACTGCCGTAATAATACCGCAAGGTAACTCAATGGGAGTAAAGAAAAAGCGCCCTCCCACGTCAGCCGAAACCACTAATAAAGCACCAATAAGCGCAGAAACAGGAATTAAACCTTGATGGGTATTACCCACCAAAAAACGGGCAATATGAGGCGCAATTAAACCGACAAAACCAATACTTCCAGCAATGGCAACACTCGCACTAGATAAAGCTACACTGGTAATCAATAAAATTACTTGCACTTTTTGTAAAGATAACCCCAAACCAAGGCTAAGATTTTCCCCCAAATGAAGGCTGTTTAACTCCTTACTCATTAGCCAAGTAATTACCGTTAAAACCACCAGCCAAGGCAACAAAATTAATACTTGCTCATTGGTTTTGCCATAAACACTTCCAGCTAACCATACCAAAGCCTGAGAAACGCTATTAATCTCTCCAAAAGTAACCACAATATTAGTGATAGCAGAAACAATAAAATTAAAACCAATACCCACCAACACTAAACGAATTACCGAATTTTCCCCCTGCCATGCCACCAAATAAATAGCGATTGCCACCATTAACCCCCCCAAAAAAGCTGAAATTGGTAAAAGGGCAATAGGTAAACTAGGAAAAACCACAATACATAACACCGCCGTCAAACTTGCCCCAGCATTAATGCCGATAATACTAGGATCAGCTAAAGGATTACGGGTGATAGTTTGCATAATACAACCTGCCATAGCCAATCCCATGCCCACGAGGAGGGCGCTGAGAGTGCGCGGTAGCCGTAAAGTATTGATAATAAATTGATGATCAGAATTACTATCTAATCCCAACAAGGTTTTAACTACTGCTAGAGGGGGAATAAAATACTCTCCCTGGACGATACTTACTGTTACCATAATGATTAAACTAATCATTAAAATTAACAATATTTTTGGTAATCGAGCATCTAACCATAACGAAAAAGGCGGTTTTTGAGAACGAATTACTAGCCAAGGACTTTTCATAATAAATTAACGAGTAATAGTTTTCCAACGGATTAGATAAATGAAGAAGGGCGCACCCAAAATCGGTAAAATCAAACCCACAGGCACTTCTTGCGGTTGAATGATGACTCTTGCCAAAATATCAGCATTAAGTAACAAAACAGCGCCCCCCACCATAGCAAAAGGTAGTATCCAACGATAATCATTCCCCACTAACAGACGCACCAAATGAGGCATCACCACACCAATAAAACCGATAGGTCCAGCAATAGCCACACTAGCACCAGCCAGAAGAATTACCGCCACCATAGCCAACACCTTAACCAATAAAGTATCTTGCCCTAATCCCTTCGCCGTATCTTCTCCCAAGCTAAGAATCGTAATCTGTCGAGACAACAATAAAG
This sequence comes from Cyanobacterium sp. T60_A2020_053, assembly GCA_015272165.1. NCBI lineage: Bacteria > Bacillati > Cyanobacteriota > Cyanophyceae > Chroococcales > Geminocystaceae > Cyanobacterium > Cyanobacterium sp. T60_A2020_053. The sequence continues at coordinate 49,320 of JACYMF010000098.1, read as the reverse complement.
CCAAAATCGAACCCACCACAAAATAAGGGAAAATTTGCGTAACTAAACTTATATCTCTCCCAGCAATACCACCAGCTAACCAAAAACGGATTTCTTCCAACGTGCGCTGGTTAATAATTAAAATCCCACTGGTAAAAGAAGAAGTAAAAACCGTCATAGCCGAACCAGCTAAAGTTAAACTGAGAGGAGATAAACCCTGCTTGCTCAAAGAAGCAAAAAAATAAACCAACAGCGCACTCCCCCCAGCGCCCACAAAAGCAAATAAAGCATAAGTAGTCAAACTAGCATTACTCAATAATACAGAAATCAAAATAATTAGTATTTATGCACCCATAGATTATTTTGATAAATTTGTCATAGAAGAAAAAACAATTTCTGAACCATTACAAAAACTATTCAATGGAGATAATACATCCAAATTTCATTTTCCACTAGGGAAAAATACTCCAGAAATGCTAACGACATTACATCAAATTTATCAATTTAACAATGATTGGAGTTTAAATCACGGTTTTCGCTACAAAGCACAAAACTACCAAGTCAATACTGTACTACCTTTCAATTTTAATGAAGTTACAGGAGATTTAACTCGCTTTTTTGCCAATCGGGCTTTTCGTTCTGATGATTATAGTATTAATACAAGTGTAGTTGGTGAATTTGAGACAGGAAATATTAAACACCAGTTAGTGACAGGAATTGACTTTAATTTTAATCGTTTCGACGATCAAATCACTAAAATAAATACTTCTATACCAACAACAGTAAATATCTTTAATCCCATTTACGGTGATCATAGTTTCGGATTATGGAGTAGTTATCAAATTCAACAAGGAGATTTAGAGGGTTTGGGTTTAGGTTTAGGTTTTAATTATGTGGGGAAGCGCGCTGGGGATTTAGATAACAGTTTTTATGTTGATGGTTACTTTATCACTAATATGGCAATTTTTTATGAAAAAAATGATTGGCGTGTGGGTTTAAACATCAATAATTTATTTAACACTGAATATATTAGCAGTACCAACAATGCTCGTTTATTTGGTAATTCTCCGGGGCAACCTTTTTCTGTAATTGGTTCAGTTTCTGTCAAATTTTAAGCTACTGCTAAAAGAGATTTTTTAACCTCTACGGGTAACTCAATTAGAGAAAAATAAGTGGCAGGAGGGGAGGTGGCAGGTAAAATGCTTATAAATCAAGGATTTTCACCAAAAAGTAACTTTTGATAAGTTAAACATACTGCGAATTGATAGTTTTTCATAACTTTAGTCGGAATTAATATCAGGTCCGCTTGATCAGCCGAAGGCTGCCGCTGCGCGATCAGTTACAAATCAATTAAAAACAATCTTAGTTCAATTTATTGAACGAGATACTACTAGCCGTGTAATTCATTACACGGTGGGTAAAATGCGAAGATATAACCTATTTATAACGAATTATCCGAACTTGATATAACTCACTTTTTTGGTAATGAAATTTATTTCATTGTCCGGTAATGATTTTTTACAATAAGTCCCTTTGCAATAAATTTACAAAGCTAATAGCAAAAGTCTGCTAAAGCGACTAACAAATGACATTTTTTTATCAAAATTAAAATGATTTATCTGAAAGATTTTAAGTATTTTTTAGTAATAATAATCAGCTTTTTATTATTTTCTTGTAATAAAAGTATTGATAATTCTATCTCTGATAATAATATTGATGATTGCCGTGAAATTAGCCATAAAATGGGTACAACTAAAGTATGTGGCGAACCAAAACGAATTATAGCATTAGGTCCTAACGTTTTAGAACATCTTGTTGCCTTAGAAATTCAACCTGTAGCTTTTGCAGATCAAGTTAATTTTTCTAGCCAAGATTATACCAATCCGGCTCAACAAATGCCTTATCTGGGAAACTATATCAATGGTTCAATGATTAATGTTGGTCTTGCTTATAGTCCTAATTTGGAAAGTATTTTAAAGGTTAAACCTGACTTGATTTTAGGTATTGAAAGTAATAATGCTCAACAGTATGAAAATTTATCGAAAATTGCACCAACGATTATAGGGGATTGGGCGCAACCGGAAGAAACAATGAAGGCGATCGCTCAAGGGGTTAATCGTGAAACTCAAGCACAAGAGATATTAGAGATCAATGAGAAGAAAATTGCGGAGGCAAAAATAGAATTTGCGCCCGTTGTCAATAAATTCCCCAAAATGCTGTTGTTAAGGGCTACAGGGGTGCAAGAGTTTGTTTCTGATAATGATAGGGGATTATGTAGTTCTTTGGTGAAGGATTTAGGGTTTGAATTAATCTCGCCACCAAATTCTGATCCATCTCAGCCTAATAGTTTAACCACGATTTCATTGGAAGTGTTACCCCAATTAGAAAAAGCTGATTTAATCTTGTTGTTGGGTTATGACTTTACTCGTTTAGAAACTCTTAAGGATATGGATAATTTTGGACAACATCAGGTGACTAATTTACAACAGGAATGGTCAAAAAATGCTATTACTCAATCTCTCCAAGCAAGTCAAGAAGGAAATGTTTTTTATCTCCCTGCTTACTTATGTTTTGGTTTGACGGGCGCTATTGGCACTGAATTATATTTGCAAGAGTTAAAGCAACAATTACTCCCGTCGGTTGGGTTAGCAATAGCATAAGCCAACAAAACTTACAGATAATTTAGAAAATTGATCATGTTGGGTTTCATTCTTCAACCCAACCTACAGTTTTATTTATAAAATATTGATTTTTGTGGGCAATGGTCACCCTACAAATGTGAAAACTTTTATTATTCTTTGGTTAGGGCAATTATTTTCCTCCGTGGGTAGTGCCATGACTTACTTTACTCTTACTCTGTGGGTGTGGCAAAAAACCGAGTCAGCTAGTGCCATAGCTTTTATTTTGGTTTTTTATCAATTACCTCAACTTATCATTGTAGTCGAGGTCTTTTTGTTGGTTTTTTGGGGACTGGTGTTAGTATGCTTGTGGTGGCTTTGGTTACTATGCCTAGTTTGTGGATTTTGTTTCGATTTACTTGGTTATTTTATCATCCTCTAATGATTAGTTCTTATATGGCGATATGGTATGCTAAAATTCCTTTGTCGTTGCAGGGTAGGGTGATGGGCGCTGATTATTTTATCGGTATTGTCGTGGCGACGGGCGCTGGTTTAACTGCTGGTGTGTTAGCAGATGTAGTGGAGGCACTTCGTGATCAATTTTTTGAACTTTGGCTACAATCTCCGTTTTTATTAGGACAACCTAAAATAATTACTGATAGTGGAAAGTTAGTTATTGACTTCACCGCAGTAATAACGGCGGAAGATGAAACCTTGATTAATCCTCATGAAAACATCAAAGAAATCAAGTGTGGAAGTTTTGAAAGGTCCAGCCTCTGTATTATACGGCGCGGCTGAACCGGGAGGTATTATTAATTTAACCTCTAAAAAGCCCTTAGATCGTGAATTTGCAGAAATATCCCTCACCGCTGGTAGTTTTGATACTTATAAGGGCGCTGTGGATGTCAGTGGACCTTTAAATGAAGATAAAACTGTTAAATATCGTCTTAATTTAGCTTATAAAACCTATGGTAGTTTCCGAGACTTTGTTGATGGTAGAACTTTGTTTATTTCTCCTAGTTTAACATGGGATATTACCCCCAAAACCTCCGTTAATTTTTATGCTCAATATTTTGATATTAGCGAAACTAATGATGAGGGTATTCCCGTGTCAGACAATGGCATTATACCGTTACCAAGAAATCGCTTTTTAGGGGAAGATTTTGCCGAATTTAGTCAAGGTCAATTTACTATTGGTTACAATTTTAACCATGAATTTGATGATAATTTGAAATTACGCCATCAATTATAATCCCCTTCGGTATATTCCCTTTTTTGATGATTTTGCCAATGAATCTACAGGGGATTTACCAAGGTTGGCTTATGCCGCTGACGGGCGCTATAATCGCTTTTTTAGTGATGTACAATTAGAAAGTAAATTCACCACAGGAAATATTAATCATAAACTATTATTAGGAGTAGAATATCAAAGTTTATCCGAACGTCCGGGCTTCCAATTTAGTGACTCTTATCCTAGTATTAATATTTTTGACCCAATTTATACAGCAGTGCCTTATGACATCGAAAATGAATTTTTTCGAGATGATTTTGTTAATCGTTTTGCTATTTATGTACAAGATCAAATTGATTTTAGCGATAATTTAATTTTCTTGGGCGGAGTGCGCTATGATCATGCCTATCAATTTCGTACTGCTGGTTTTGTGGGTGAGCCACGTAATGAGTTTGAACAAAGTGACAGTAAGATTTCTCCTCGTTTTGGTTTAGTTTATAAACCTCTGCCAAACGTCTCTTTATACACATCTTATACCAGTTCATTTAATCCTACTTTTGCAGCAAGTCGTCATGGAGACGATTCTAGTTTCGCTCCTGAAACGGGACAACAATGGGAGTTAGGAGTTAAAGCTGATTTATTAGATAGATTGAGTGTTACAGCTGCTGTTTTTGATATTAAAAAGCAAAATATTGTTACGGGAGATCCTAGTGATCCTGCTTTTAGTATTCAAACGGGAGAGCAAACCAGCCGAGGGTTTGAAGTGTTTGCGAATGGAGAAATCATGCCTGGATGGAATATAACAGGAGGGTTTAGTCATCTAAATGCTTTTGTTAATCGGGATAATGACGGGTTAGAGGGTAGAACTTTGGATAATGCCCCTTCTAATCAATTTAGCTTATGGACTACCTACGAAATTCAACAGGGGAATTATAAAGGTTTAGGCTTTGGTTTAGGTTTATTTTATGTCGGAGAAAGACAAGCTACTTTATTTGAGCCTCTTTATACTGTACCTAGTTATTTCCGTACGGATTTAGCTCTATTTTATAAGCAAGATAATTGGGATGCACAAATTAATATCGAAAACTTATTTGATACTAATTATTTTGAGTCAGGAGAGTTTTTCGGCGCGCGCCCGGACGCACCTTTCAACATTTCTGGTAAAGTTTCTTGGCGCTTTTAACTCAATGTGCGTAATAAAATATTAAAGTTCGTAGGGGTTGAATAATATTCAACCCACACAAGGCTTTATTTCTTTAAGAAGTATAATCATACTCTAATTTGAAATAACTTTGTTGGGGGTCAATTTATTCAATCTGTTAAAAAATTTATGCTGAAAAATATGGATTACTATTAACTTTAACTTTGCTTATTTTTGGTTGCCAAAGTCAAAATATAGAAAACAAAAATATATCTTTATCTCAAGAAAATTGTCTCGAAATTGAACACAGTCAAGGAAAAACTTGTATTCCCAAAAATTGGCAAACAGTGGTAACTCTTGATTCTGTAACCGCAGAAAATTTAATTGCTTTAGGTATTAAGCCAGTTGGCACAACATTTTCTAGTCTTTCTCAACACTTTGAAGATGAGTTAATTAATGTAACTAATATTGGTGAAATTGGTGAACCTAATTTAGAAAAAATTTTACAACTAAAGCCAGACTTAATAGTAGGAATAGACAGCAATGAAAATATTTATAATCAATTATCGCAAATAGCGCCCACCGTCCTAGTTAAATTTAATCATAGTGGTGAATGGCGAGAAGTTTTTAAAAATTTTAGTATCTTGATTAATAAAGAAGAATTATGGCAAAAATCTATAACTGATTATGAAAATCGCTTAGTAGAATTTAAGCAAAAAATGGGTAATAATTTAGCAGAAATAGAAGTTTCTGTGGTGAGAATTTATCCTGATAGTATTAATCTTTATTTGCGTGATTCTTTTGCAGGGACTATTCTAACAGATGCTGGTTTATCACGTCCAGAAAGTCAGAATATCGGTGCAGAAGAAGCCCAAAAAATAACAGGTAATCCTATTCAAATGAAGATTAGTAAAGAGGCATTAAATCAAGCTGATGGCGATGTGATTTTTATTTGGACAGGAGAAAATGATCCACAAATTAACGCAGAATTACAGCAAAAAATTATCGAATTACAAAAAGACCCACTTTGGCAAAATTTAAAAGCTGTTAAAAATGGTCGAGTTTATCAAGTGCCTAGCTATTGGATCGGCTCAGGTCCTCTGGCAGCTAATCTAATTTTAGATGATTTATTTAAGTATTTAGTACCTTTAGAAAATAAATAGTAAATATTATGAAAAAAGATAAATTATTCATTTGTAAGTCTTGTCAAGTATCATCAAATCAAGAAAATTTAGAGGGAAAATCAGGAGGTTATTATCTTTATAAGAATTTGCTTAAAAATGCTGAAAAATCGTCAGTAGAAATAGTTAAAAGTGGTTGTTTATGGACTTGTGGTCAACCTTGTACGGTGTCATTTTTAGCTAATAATAAATATACTTATCATTTTGTTAATATTCCACCTTTAGATGAAAATTATCATCAAGCTCTATTAGAATTTGGAGAATTATATACAGATAGTGAAAACGGTTATATTTTACCTGCAAAAGTACCAGAAATTTTACAAGAAAAATTATTAGTCAGAATCCCTGCTGTTAATACTTATTCTTCATAGTATAAAATACTAATTACTTTTTTTCTGCTTTTAATAAAAGTTATGGTGGGCAATGCCCACCCTACAAAGATAATAATTTACAGCGCATTTCAAATGAATAAACCACGTTTTTTGTTTCTCGCAGAGGCGCAAAGACGCAAAGATAATATTTGTAATAATCCAAAGTGTGGTTTAAGGAAATGAAAACTGCTGTAAGCAATTTTCACGAGATTACAATTAAGTGGATAAACCAAAAAATCTCAACACATTTTTAATTTTATGGGTAGGTATTACCCTATCAACTATTGGCTCACAAATGACTAATTTTGCTGTGACATTGTGGGCTTGGGAAGCTACAGAAAAAGCAACGCCTTTGGCTTTAATTGTCTTTTTTGTGCAAACTCCGCGCATTATTGCTTCACTTTTTGCGGGGGTAATTGTTGATAGTTATAACCGCAAATATTTAATGATGCTGGGGGATAGTATTGCTGGTGTTTCTACAATCATTATTTTATATTTATTAGTTACTGATAATTTACAAATTTGGCATTTATATTTTACGGGCGCTATTAATGGTTTATTTAGCTATTTTCAAGACTTAGCTTTTTCTACTTCTATGGCGATGATTGTACCAAAAAAAGACTATACTAGGGCAACGGTGATGGAAGATTATTTGACTTATTCAGCTGGAGAAATTTTAGCTCCTTTTTTAGCTACTTTTTTTTATTATCGTAGTGGTTTAAGTAGTGTTTTAATCATTGATTTAATAACATTCTTGATAGCAATTTTTACTGTTATCATTGTAAAAATACCCCAGCCGAAAAAAGAATTTAATCACTATGAAAGTTTACCACAAAGATTAAGTTTTGGTTTTCGTTATATTTTTAATCATCCTAGTTTATTGGCTCTTTTATTATTTCTTTTAACTGCTAATTTTTTTAGTAATATTGCTTGGGGAATTTTTCCAGCGATGATTTTAGCCAGAAGTAATAACTCAGGGGAAGTTTTGGCTTTGGTGCAGGGGGCGCTAGGTGTTGGCGGTGTGGTTGGTGGTATTATTTTTACTTTGTGGCGTGGTTTTAAAAATAGGGTAAATGGTTTATTACTTGGTAATATTTTAACAGAATTTAGTAGTTTTTGTTTGGCTTTATTTAATGTTCCTGCTTGGTGGATGTTGTCAGGATTTTTTATGTCTTTTTTCTCTCCTTTAATTGGTAGTTCTAATCAATCAATTTGGTTATCAAAAGTTGATCCTTCTTTTCAAGGAAGAGTTTTTGCTTCTCGTTATTTCATCGCTCAGGTTATGTCACCATTTGGCTTATTGATTTCAGGTTTATTAGCTGATAATTTTTTTGAACCTTTATTTAATAATTCTAATATTTTAAGCCCTATCTTTGGCACGGCGGAGGGCGCTGGTATGGCTTTTCAATATACTATATTTTCTTTTTTAGGTATTATTATTACTATTGTTTTTTGGCAATTAGATATATCTAAAAATTTAGAAAAAAATGTGCCTGATATATAATTTTAAATGAGACGCTATTGTCTCTTTGAAAAAGCTATTCACCTAGAAAAGCAATGAAGTATCTTCGGACTGTTCATAATCTGTTATAATTCTTATTGATAATTTTTCTTAAAAGTTTGATCTTAATGATCAGATTCAAAATAAAGTTTCTCAAACAAATTTATGTTATTAGAATCACCCTTCAATGTAAATGATTGTCAATTTTGTAATCTTATCTCCCAAAACAATGGAGAAGACCCATTAGGTAGTGCAGGATGTTATGATCGATGGCTAATAATAGAATTACCCCAACCATGGGAAGCAAAATTTTGGACGAGTAGGGAAGAATTAAAACCCTTTGTTTCTTTCATATCTGAGTTAATGTCTCAGGGAAAATTAAACAAATTTCGTCCTTTAGCCATCGCATCTGATAAAATGTATTCTCAACAAGGATTAACTAGGGTGATTCACTACCAGCGCCCTTCACCGTTATTTAATAACCTAGAGAAAAAAGAATATTTGCTACCCCTTGACAAAATCAATGACTTAGCGATTAGCTTAATTACCTCATCGAATCTTGATCAATTTGAAGAATATCAACAAAACTCGGATTATATCAGAGAAATATTAGTTTGCACCCATGGTAACGTGGATATAGCCTGTAGTCGCTTTGGCTATCCTGTTTACGAAAAATTAAGAAAAGAATATAGTAATAATAACTTAAGAATATGGCGCTGTAGTCATATTGGTGGACATCGTTTTGCACCAACTTTAATTGATTTCCCTAGCGGTAGATATTGGGGACATTTAAACTTAGAAATTTTAAATACTTTAGTTAATAATTCCGAAGATATTAACAAATTGCGTCCTTATTATCGGGGATGGAGTGGAGTTAGTTATTTAGAGCAAATTTTAGAAGCTAAATTGTGGCAAGAAATTGGCGGAAAATGGTTAACTTATCCTAAAACTGGTCGAGTTATTTCTCAAGAAATAGTAAAAAATCAAGAAGAAGATGAACCAAATTGGGCAGAAGTAGAAATAAGTTATTGTGACTTAAAAAGTGAAAAAGTTATCACTCGTCAAGGAAGATTAGAAGTGACGAAAGAGATCATGACAGTGGGGCAATCAGGAAAGAAAGAGTTATTTTCTACTAAGCAATACCGAGTTATTAATTAATTATTCACTTCTGAATAAAATCTTTTTTTACTTACTCAATTATCCTTTATTTATGACTATTAAATTTGATAATACCGAATTAAAAAATCTATCACGACAATACACTCTTAACACTAATCCTGACTTAATTAAAGATAAGTGCGATCGCACTTTTTTAGCTCCTGAATGGCTAGGAAAAGGCTATAAAAGAGAAATCATACTACGAAATGGAATTTCCATCGTAATCCATGATTATCAACTATATGAAAACGTCATTATCGATAGTCGAGGAAATATAGAAGAAACCCTAGAAATTGCCTTTAAATTAAGTTTACCCCAATATATTCCACCTAATATTAACACCAATTTTAAAGAAGGATTTTGTTATGTAATTGAAAAAAATAATGAGGGGGATATATGGCAAGAATTAGCTAATACTCCCTCTAAAGCAGTGGATATACATTTAAGTCAATCTTTATTAGACTCATTAATTAATGAGTATGGTGATAACTTTCCAGAGGATTTAAAACCCTTTTTTTATGGGGATAATACTTTACCTATTTCCACACCGCAAATCATTATACCTTCCATGAAAATGGTTATTTTACAAATGCTTAATTGTCCTTTTTATGGTTTGACAAAAAACTTGTATTTAGAAGCTAAAGTCTTAGAATTAATCGCTTTAAAACTTGAATATTTATCAAATCAAAATCAAGTAAAAACAATAAACAAAATTAAACTGAATCAAATAGATAGAGAAGCAATTTACCAAGCAGAAAAAATATTAATTAATAATTATCAAAATCCACCATCTTTAACAGAATTAGCTCATCAAGTGGGATTAAATGCCCGTAAATTAAAAGAAGGATTTAAAGAAATTTTTAACAATACAGTATTTGGTCATTTATATTATTATCGGATGAATATGGCTCAAAATTTACTAAAACAGCAGAAAAATGTGGCTATAGTTGCCGAAAATGTTGGTTACAATAGTGCCACTTCTTTTAATGCCGCCTTTCAAAAATTATTCGGAGTAAATCCCAAAACCTTTCAATTAGCCCATCGTTAAAAATTTTTGTTTAGCATTTTACTTTATGAATTAGGAAATAAATATAGCGTTTTTCATAATGATGAGGTACGTTGATTATTCTCAAGTCCCCCTTATTAAGCAGGGCGTTTTCATTCTCAAAAATATTAGTTTCTCAAACTAGCTAATAGTCTGAAATTCAGAGGTTTTTAACTACTATAGCAATCCTAAATGAGTCATGAGAATATTATCCCCCTTAACCCCTTTTTAATAAAGAGAAAACTTAGTTTCAATTTCTCACAAATGATTTAGGACTGCTATAATAAATCAATTAATAGTAAAAAATCCTCCTGTCTCCCTGTCAACCTGTCTTCTTGTCAAAAACAAATCAATTTTGATCCTGACTTTGAAAACACCCTGCTTTTTAAGGGGGATTTAGGGGATCGTTTTGTATCTCATAAGGCTGATAATTGCTATATCTTATCTTAAAGAATTAAAATATTTTTTAATATCCTCCAATACTATTTCTCTTGATACGTTTTTTGGGAAAGAATTGTTCCATCTTTATTTAAAGAGTTATTTTGGTTTTGAAAAAGAAAAAAAAATCACTAATGTAAAAGAAATTGACCCTATTTTAGGAAATTTAATTACCACTGAGCCTTATAATTTAGGTAGTGCAAATAATCCTTCTTTAGAAGTCTTAGCAAAGATAAAACCAGACTTAATCTTAGGGGAAACTCGCAATCAAAATCAATACGAATTTTTATCGAAAATTGCCCCTACTTTGTTATTTAAAGATCGCACCATTAAGGGCAAATGGCAAGAGGATTTAATGACTTTAGCTACAGCTTTAAACGAAAAGGAAAAAGCTCAAACAATTCTCGATGATTATGAAAATCAATTAAATCAAACAAAAGCAGATTTTAAAGATGTTATTAATAATAAAAATAAAGTACTGATTTTAGCAGGAAATGGCTTGAATGATAATTTATTTATCCTTAGTCAAAATAGTGATTTAGCTAGTATTTTCAATCAATTAGGTTTTGAGATAATAACAATCCCCCATGATGATGATAATGTTGGGGTGAGTGCGCCGATTTCTTTAGAAAGTTTACCGGAATTAGCCAAACAAGCGGACTGGATTTTTATTCTTGGCTATAATGCGGATGTGAAAAATAAAAGCAATGCTGAGATTATAGCGAATCAAACAGCGCCCTTCAAACAAGATTGGCAGGAAAATTCTTTAACAAAATCTTTACCAGCGACTATCAATAATCAAGTTTATTTTGCTAACTATGGTTTATGGAATGGCTTAAATGGTGCGATCGCCACTAAATATATTTTAGAAGAATTAAGGGAGTTTATTCTAAACTAAATTATGAGGAAATTTTTAACTATTTGGATAGGTCAATTATTGTCAACCATTGGCAGTAATATGACTAATTTTGCCCAAATCGTTAGGGCATGGGAAAAAACAGGCACAGCTACCGCCTTAGCTTTTATTTCCTTTGCTTTTCTTGCCCCAACCTTAATTACAGGGTTGTTTACTGGCATTATTCTTGATATTGGCGAAAGTATTTTTAAACCGTTAATTCTTTCTCGCACCGATGGAAATACAATTATTCTGGGTAGTATTAGCACGGCGGCAGGAATTGGGGGGGTTATCGGTGGGTTAATTATTATTTTTTGGGGAGAATTTAAAAATAATTTTCGAGGTTTCGTCTTGGGGATGATGGGCGCTGGAATTTGTAAATTTATCTTTGGTTTTGGTCAATCTACACTAATTTGGATACCGTTACAGTTTTGTTCTAGTTTAAATTTTCCCTTGATTTATAGCTCTCTTCAAGCTCTTTATTTAAGTAAAATTAATACTAATTTACTAGGAAGAATTTTTGCTTTTAGCAGTTGGTTGCGATTGGGAGTAGGTGCAATTTCTGCTTTACTAGGGGGGATTTTAGCTGATCAAATTTTTGAACCTTTGATGATGACAAATAATATTTTAACCCCAATTTTTGGCACGGGGTCGGGCGCTGGTATGGGTTTTCAATATAGTTTATTTTCCGCTTTTGGTATTTTTATTAGTATAATTTTCTGGAACTCAAAAAATTTAAGCGATTTGGAGAAAAATCTACCTGATATATAGCATATAGCAATACTAAATCGGTTCTGGCAATTAAGTTAGTTAAAAAGGCGACAGGTAACAGGGGTGATACTTTCAAGACTTTTTAATAGTAAATAGCAATTAACAAATCATGGGAAAACGATCCTTCCTATGCCTTAAAAAAGGGGAAGTTCATTACAAATTCTCATAAATAATGGGGAATTGTTATAGTTTCTAAAATTATATTTCTCCTCATAAGTACTGTATGTAAAAAAATTATTCTTGAGATAATTTAGGCTAAAATTAAAACACCTCAAACTATAGACAATAATCATGGAATTAGTTAACCAATTTTCTCCTCATAAACAGGGAAATAAATTTAATTATTTAATTTTGGCAATTTTAGCGGTGATGTATGCACCAGTGTTATGGCATTGGTATGATGGGTGGTTAAATAAAAGTATTGGCATTGAGCATGAATACTTTAGTCATGGCTTAATTGGTATTCCTTTCGCTAGTTACTTAGTTTGGCTAAAAAGAAAACCATGGCAAAAATTATCCTATCAATTTAATTATCTTGGGTTATTTGTAGTGGCTTTAGCTGGAGTATTTTTTCTCACAGGGGTGAGTGAATTTGTTAATTTTTCTTTCACTCTCATGATTATTGGTTTAACTTATTTCCTTAAAGGTAAACAAGGATTAAAATTATTTTGGTTTCCGTTATTACTGATTATCTTAGCTGTGCCTAACTCCATACCCTATTTGATTACTCCTTACACTCTGTGGTTACAAAAAATTATTGCTGGAATTTCGGGTTTTATTCTCTTTCATTTGGGTTTTAATGTCACCGTCAACGGTATTTATGTGGCGGTTAACGGGCGCTTGGTGGAAGTAGCGCCCTACTGCGCAGGGTTAAAAATGCTTTTTACCACTTTATATGTGTCTTTAATTTTGCTTTATTGGCGAGATTTACTAAACCAGCGCCCGAAGCCGTTTATATTAATCATCATGGCAGTCATTACCAGTGTCATGGGTAACATCATTCGCAACACGATTCTAGCATTTTTTCATGGTGCCGGTTATGATGATTTATTTACATGGTTTCACGACAGTTGGGGGGGGGATGTATATTCAGCCTTAACTTTAGGGGTAATTTATTTGTGGGTTTTATGGTTAGAAACATGGCAGTTGACTCCTAGAGAAAATAACCATCAAGAAAGTGAAGTAGAGGAATTTAATTTTAAATTTTAAAATGTCAAAAGCAAAATTCACTTATCCCTTACCTGTTTTATTACTCTTAATATTGCTAGGATTATTAATCATTTTTGGTATTTTACCGGGCTACCTACAAGGGGGTAAATGGCAATGGTTAGAATTAGGCACTCCCAGTAATACCCCTCAATTAAATCGCCTTAGGCAAGAAGGAATCACTCTCACGGGTTGGGAAAAGGGTGAAGGGCGCCCCTTAAATTTAGGAGGTAAAACATGGCTGTGGCAAACTTTCACTCAAGGAAATACCACCATTGATGTCATTCTTCGCCCTCAACCTTACTACACAGATAAACCTAGCGTGGAATGGACCGATCTGCAAAATTTAGATATTAAAGCTAGTTATTGTTTAGAACAAATGTACGAAAAACTAAACGCACCAGCCGTCAATGTTTTTCCCGATAGTCAAGAGCCTAATTTGTTAGAGATAATTCGTCAAGAAGATGTCAGCAGAGATACCCTAGAGAAAATTATCAATTCTTTACCGTCATTATGTCATTCTGCTTTTGGTATCAATCGAACAGAAGGAAAAAATAGCTTAATTCCTAGGGTTGATCCCCAAAATTGGGATACTGATGCCCCCGAAACCTTCACTTTTACTAACGATGCAGGGAAAAATATTACAGTTTTACTACAAAGAGGATGGAACGAAAAACAAACCGTTGCGATGGTTAATTGGTATAGTTGGCACGGTGGGGGTAATTACCAACCAGAAAACTGGTTTTTTCATGACTTATTTGCTCAATTAAAACAACAGCGTGTAGGGTGGGTTGCTGTTAGTCTTCGGATTCCTCTGTCTCCTCTTGCTGAAATTACTCCGATTATTCCTCAGGCACAAACCCTCTCTAGGGAAGTACAACGGGCGCTGGAACAATCTTTACAGGATAACCGATAGGGTGGCGGGCGCCCACCACCATAAAGCAGAAATTAACCTTTCTTACGAGGTGCAACAATGCCGATGATATTTTTATAAGGATCATCTAACACATTAATACCTTCCGCTAAGACTAAATCCGCTACGGGGAAAGTATCACCAATATCAACCTTACTAATGTCCATTTCTAAGACTTGAGGAATATTATCAGGAAGACAACGAACTTTTACCTCAGTAGTCATTTGTTCCATAATGCCACCTTTTTTGATACCAATAGCAGTACCAACAATTTTTAAAGGCACAACCACAACCACATAATTTTCAGGAGAAGGAGAAAAGAAACTAATATGATGTAAAGTTCTTTTCCAAGGATGGCTTTGAACTTCTCTAATTAACACTTTACCATTCCATTCCAACTCAGGAATAGACATTTCCACGAGGGTATTATTGATGGAAGCATTTTTGAGCAAATTAAGCGCATCCTTATGTCCTAAAACCAAAGAAATCGCTTCAGCGCCCTCATGCCCATACAAATTAGCAGGTAAAAGCCCTTCACGACGTAAAGCGCGAGGTTTGCTACCTTCTGGTCTAGTTTTACACTCTAATGTAACTTGCATTTGTTTACTAATTTAATTTATATATTTTATATGCCGTGCCAATCAAGACAACGGACAAACTTTATGATAACTAATTCTTATGACTGGAGGGGATTAACCATCGCATTCAATAAAGCCCGTTTAGGACCATGAATCGGGTCTTCCACAATAATAGTCTGGTCTCGGCGCGCGCCTAAAGACACAATGGCAATGGGTAACTCCATCAAACTTGCCAAAAACTTCAAATAGCTTAAGGCATTTTCTGGTAACTCATCCAAAGTACGACACTCCGTCGTTGACTCTTGCCATCCCGGTAAAGTTTCATAAATGGGCACACAACGGGCAAACTTATTAGCATGGGTAGGTAATTCAGTGATTCTTTCCCCATCCACCTCATAAGCCACACAGACCTTAATTTCTGCTAACTCATCGAGAATATCTAACTTAGTAATTGCTAAACAGTCTAAACCGTTAATGCGAGCCGCATAACGACCGATTACCGCATCAAACCAACCACACCGACGACGGCGCCCGGTAGTTGTGCCAAATTCCGCCCCACGATCTCCCAATAAAAGACCAATTTCATCATTTAACTCAGTAGGAAAAGGTCCTTCTCCTACTCTTGTAGTGTAAGCCTTCGCCACCCCGATAATACGGTCAATGATGGTAGGACCAACACCGGCACCCACACAAGCACCACCAGCAATGGGATTAGAAGAAGTCACATAAGGATAAGTCCCATGGTCCAAATCTAATAAAGTACCTTGAGCGCCCTCAAATAAGATATTTTTCTTTTCTTTGACGGCTTGATTGATTTTGAGAGAACTATCAATAACAAAAGGGCGTAACCTTTCCGCATAACCGAGATATTCCTCGATGACCTTTTTCGGGTCTAACGGTGGTAATCCATAGAGTTTTTCAAGGACGGCATTTTTATAATTAATAGTCCACTCTAACTTATCAGGATTACGATTACCGTTGATTAAATCAAGCATTCTAATGCCGATTCTCTCCGCTTTATCGGAATATGTCGGACCGATGCCTCTGCCAGTCGTACCGATTTTGTACTTACCTCGTCTTTCCTCTGCCGCCTGATCTAAAATACGATGATAAGGCATCGTCACATGGGCAGTTTGCGAGATGTATAAATTGTCAGTAGAAACCTTCAGATTAATTAACTGATCAATTTCTTCCAACAATTCCTGCGGGTCTATCACAGTACCAGAACCGATAATACACTCGGTTTCAGGGTATAGTATCCCTGAAGGAATGAGATGCAATTTAAAGGTTTGACCTTCAACGACCACAGTATGCCCTGCATTTACGCCCCCTTGAGAGCGCACCACGACATCTGCTGATTTACTGAGTAAATCCGTAATTTTTCCTTTTCCTTCGTCGCCCCATTGGGCGCCTATAATAATAACGTTAGCCAAGAGTTTATTAGTGCTAAACTTCACACAAACTATTATTATCGCAGTTTAATACACTTATGTCAAGTTTTATTTTTGGCTAGTTTTTGCTGTAATTATCGTTCGCACGGAAATACGATGGACCACAATAACATCAAATAAATTAAGATTAACAACAAAATGGATCGGTTTTAATAATTTCTTGGAATAACTGTATGAATTATTTTTGAGTGGATAGATTTATTACTTTAGTATTACTTGCTTCTGAAAGTGACCAAAAAAGGTTAACAAAAATGGCGATTTAAATTAATCTTAGCTTAAAATTAGAGGTTGAGATAAGATATTTTTAAGAAAAAAAATTTTAAGAAATTATGACGACTGCAACGGTAATTGGCTTAATGGCAGGGGCGCTGACGACTATTTCATTTTTACCACAAGCCATTAAAACATGGCGTAGTAAATCAGCTAAAGATATTTCTTTGACAATGTTCCTAACTTTTTGTATTGGAGTAATCTTATGGATCATTTACGGTATTTCGATCCAAGATTTACCAGTTTTAGTTACTAATATTGTTACTCTAATTTTAGCAGGAAGTATTTTATTTTTTAAATTTAAATATAAATAAAAAATAGGGTGGGCATTACCCACCAAAAAAAATAGACATCTCTATTTACAAAGCACTGACAAAGTTGTACCGTAAGGAAAAAGGGTTGTGATAACTACTTTCATACAGCCTTGCTTTTCCTACTGCATCGGAGAAGCAATATCACCCACTTTAAAACCAGCGCCCGTCACCACTTTACCCACACTAGAAGTGCCATCAACTTCCGTTAATTCTACGACACCTAGCTGACTCGTAACACGGCGAATCACCTTACCTGTAGCCGGGTCCTTAATTTCCCGACTAACCCTCTCAATGGACAATTTTAAGCCCTTACCGTAGCCATGCTGATTGCCCTTATTGATAATTACAGTATTGCCCGAAACATCGGCAATCAAACCAGTAGTAGTGGGTAAAACTTTAGCGATAGTCGATAATTCCCCTTGTTTTTCATCCATTTTGGCGATAATTTGTTTTACCGCATCTTGGGTAGCAACAGTTAACAGAGTAGCATCATTATTGGTACTTGTGCCAACACCAACTCCTCTCACTCTGATTTGCCCATCTACCTGTGCCACCTCCGCTTTACCCTCTGCCGTCATCAAAATTTCCCCTGTGGTGGTATTAACCAGACGACTATTGATGGTGACAAGGGCTTTTTTGGTCTGATTACCAAAACCAAAGCCAAACATCCCAAAACCTGTGTTACGATCCTGTAAGTCAAACTGAGTAATTGAGCCTAACATCACCAACTCAACTCCCAAAAGTCTGCCGATTTCTGCCGCCGTAGAAGCATCCATTCTTCCAGAAGCCCCCAAATTTTGTTCTTGTAACACACTATTAAGGCGACTTCTCTCAATAACTCGATATTTACCGGTTTCTACCAATTCAGTCACCACCACATCACTGACACCACGCCCAGCGCCCTCAATCAAGTTAAGATAACTAGGGTTACTAATACTACTATAATCAAAATCCATTACCGCTAATCTGACCTTTTCTTGGCTATTTTGAGCCACCATCACAGGGGAATTATTTGCCAAAACAGGAGAAAGACTTGTTTCAATACCTATACCCACTAAAGATAAGGCAATGACACCAGAAATTATTTTTTTAGGGGTGTTATAAAACTGATTAAGTTTATTTTTGTTCATGTATTTTTACCTATAATTATTGAAGAATAAAGGGTTTCAAACCCCGTCTTTTAAAACGTGAGCAAAGAAACACGGTAGTTAAAGCTATGTTTAAATTTATCTTTGCCTTTTTGATTTATCATCTTAAAGACTTTTTTGATTATAAAACAATCTTCTTTCAGTTATTAGCAACTAACCATTAAAATCTAACATAGCTTACTCAATACTATAATTTTTTATCCAATGACCATTACTCAAGAAGGCACAGTTAATATTAGAGGAGTTAATCACTACTACGAATGGATTACTACTGACACTCCTCAGCAATCAAAACCCGTGATGGTATTCATTCATGGCTGGGGTGGTTCATGTCGATACTGGCGTACTACGGCAAGGGCGCTGGTGAATCAGTTTGACTGTTTATTATACGATCTCAGGGGCTTTGGCAAATCAGCGCCCTCCACCGAAACAGGAGAATATTTAGGCTATGAATTAATGGATTATGTGGAAGACTTAAAACTATTATTAGATGCTTTTAATCTCGACAAAATTTATCTTAATTCTCACTCCATGGGGGCATCCATTGGGGCTCTATTTGTGGATTCAGTGCCCGACAGAATTATCAAAGCAATTCTCACTTGTAACGGTATTTTTGAATATAATGCCCTAACATTTTCGGCATTTCATCAAGCAGGAGGATATGTTGTAAAATTGCGATATAACTGGTTTTTAAAAGTACCTATGGCAGATAAACTTTTTATGGCAAGATTCTTAAATAAACCCATAGATAGTGAGATGAGTATGGCATTTTTAGAAGATTTTTTATTAGCAGATTATCAGGCAGCGTTAAATACAATTTATACCGCCGTAAGTAAACAAGCTGTGGAAATTATGCCCGAAGCCTATAAAAATATTAAAGTGCCAACTTTATTAATTACAGGAGAAAAAGACCAAATTATTCCCCCTCGTTTAGGTAAACCAGCAAGTATCTTAAATAAAGAATATATCAGCTATGTAGAAATTCCCCAAACGGGACATTTTCCTATGTTAGAAGATGAAAAAACTTACTTAAATATTATTAATAATTTTCTTAAATTGAACTAAGATAATAAATGCTCAAGCCAACTTAATATAACAAGGGGCTGTTTCAAAGTAGGTATCAAAACGCTTTGCCCTCACCCCCAACCCCTCTCCCACAGGAGAGGGGAGTAATATTTCCTATTAATAGCTTTAATGACACAAAATGACAATATTTTAGTATATTAAGCAAATACAAAGTTACTATCAGCAATGGTTGTATTGAGTAAAATACCCACATCTTGACCAAATGCCGTAATAATTACATCGCTACCATCTTGGCTATAGCTAAAATCACTACTACCTAAACTGAGTGTAGTATTGAGGAAACCGATAACATCTTCATCAGGGTTAAAGTCACTGATAATATTCGGGTTATTAGGAATAGCGCCCTCATCCGTATATAACCAAAATTGATCAGCGCCCTCCTCCCCAGTAATACGATTACCACCACCACTGGTACTAATAAACAATTTATCGTCACCATCACCCAAAATAATACGATTATTTGTCCCCGCAAAAAGAGTATCATCACCACTACCGGTATCAATACGGCTATTGCTTCCTACTTGGCTAATATCAATAGTATCCATACCACTGCCGGTAAAGAGAATTTGATTATCCCCTGTAAACCCATTATCCATAAAAGCCGAGTCAAGATTATCATTTTCAGCACTTCCTGCCGTTACCAAAGATAGCTGAGGAGAAAGGGGAGGGGCGCTGGAAATAATTTGTTGACTAAAGGTATCCGAGAAAATTTCATTTATCCTGCCGGTGGGATGAAGGTCATCCCACCAAAAAAACTCATTCGGATTACCCACAGGAGTTAAAGTTTGTGCATCGAGGACTTGATCTGTTAAATTAGTAAGACCAAAACTGTCCGGATCATCCACAATAGTTGCAAAAACTTCATCAGTATCAAACTCATAAATTGTTACCCCCAAATCCTCTCGTAATTGGTCAAGGGCGCTGTCTAAAAGAGTGTTATATTGCAATTGGACGGCTTTTGTTAGTTCACTTGCCCCCAATGTATTAACAAAAGGACTTGCATCAATGGGCGGTGCGTTAAATACCCCAAAAGCATCTGCTCCAGCTTGAACTAATGTTGAAATATGATCAACGACATTGTCAACCATAATTTGTGGTGACACTTCAGAATTAAAAACAATATCGTTACCGCCACCAAAAAGGAAAAATAAATCTCCCTCTTCCGGTGTATTATTTTGTAAATAAGTGTTGATTTGTGTACCGAGGTTAGGGGCGCTGAGGGCAGAAAATCCTTGACCTAATTCAGCGCCCCCCACCGCAAAATTATCCCCTCCAAGGAAAGAAGGAGTAGAAACAGAACCGCCCAAACCGATTTTTTCAGCCACTAACTCCACTATATTAAAGCCGTTGGTTGCCCGACCATTATTATAGGGAGGAGAAGGAAATTGAGTATTATTAGTGGCAATATTAGCATTACCCACATCAGATAAACTGTCCCCGAAAACGATAATATCTTGATAGGGGATGATGATCTCATTATTTTCCATAGTTTCTGTGAGAATTTCCATTAAATTATTGATTTTTATCTAAGTTTAAAGATAACCTGAAGTAAAGAAAAGAAAAATAATTTTATTTCCATGTCTAATATTACAACTCAATTAGAAGAACAGTTAGCCGAAGTAAATTGGCAAGATTTAATCCCCCATGCCCAAAGAGATGTCATCATTGTGGTAGATGAAAACCTCGATTTACTCACCGTAGGAAAAGCCATCGCCCTTGATGATACTCAAAAAGTACAAAATTGGATTAGCGAACAATTAATTCAAAAACCGACACCTCAGCAGTTAAGTAATTGGAATGGTCATCAAGATAGTAAATTTGATACTATTATTGTTCAACCTTTTGTTTTAATCAAGCCAATTTTTTAACTGACGTTACGCACTGATTCAAGTGTTAAGTTAAGGGAGGTTTCAGGTAGCAGGTGGCAGGTTTCAGGTTTAAAACCCTTCTCTCAATAAACTTTTGTACAAGAAAAAGATCAATAAACATAAGTTTCTTGTCAATTCTTTAACCTAACGACACCCACAATTAATTTTATTTTTGCATAACATCAGTTTCTAATATAAAGTAATCCTATTTAAGTTGTTATATTATCAACAATTAAATTTTGATAACAAGGGGTTTAAACTCCTTGTCTGGTTAATTACATGATAATTTTCTTTATTTTTACATTTCTCACAAATAATTTAAGACTGCTATAGCTTATGTCTGAGGAAAACTTTGTTTGGTGGCGAGGATTACAAATTTTTTGTTTGGTGTTGAGTTATGTCGGCTTGGGTTTGGGTTTTATTCCATTTCTCAAAATGAATCGCGCCACCATTGCCTTAGTTGGTTCAACTTTGATGATTGTTTTAGGGGTAGTTTCCCTTGAGGAAAGTTGGCAATTAATCGATGTTAATACCATTGTTTTTTTACTGAGTATGATGATTATTAATAGTTATTTATCCTTTTCTGGATTTTTTAACCTAGTTATTTATCGCTTATTACAATTATCTTTAACACCTTTTTCTTTATTAATTATTCTCAGTATTAGCACTGCTTTTTTATCGGCTTTATTTCTCAATGATACCCTTGTTTTAGTGACAACTCCCCTTGTTTTAAGGTTAACAGCTAGTTTAAATTTAAATCCTATACCCTATTTGTTAGCGGTAGCTTCAGCCACCAATATTGGTTCCGTGCCAACTCTTAATGGCAATCCTCAAAATATTTTGGTAGCTTCTTTTTCTGAGCTTTCCTATGCACAATTTACCCAAGCACTGTTACCGATAACTATCATTAGTTTAATCTTACAAATAGTTTGGTTATATTATTTATATCCCGAAGTGCGCTGTCGTCATGTGTTAAAATTCGATCATTCTACCCCCGTAGTTATTCATAAGTCTTTGTTGATTAAAAGTCTCATCGTTTCTACTCTCATGTTAATTAGTTTTGTGTTAGGAATGCCTCTGGGGCGGAGTGCGCTGGTTACAGCTTCATTATTATTAATCACTAAACATCTTGAATCGGAGCAAGTTTTAGAGGAAATTAATTGGTCTTTATTATTGATGTTTTCTGGTTTATTTATCTTAACAGGTTGTGTTCAGTCTTTGAATTTACTAACTATTTTTGCGCCTTTCGTAGATTCTAAGGTGGGTTTGGTATCTGTTACGGTAATTTTAGCTAATTTAATTTCTAATGTTCCAGCAGTTTTATTATTAAAAGATATGATGGTGGATAATCAACAAAATTGGCTTTTGTTGGCTTCTAGTGCTACCCTTGCTGGTAATTTAACATTATTTGGCTCTGTGGCAAATTTAATTATGGTGGAGGCAGTAAAATCTCAAGGTTATAATTTATCTTTTTGGCAACATTTTCGTTTTGGTTTTCCTTTGACTATTGTTAGTTTATTACCATTGCTCATATTGTGATTGGTTATGCTAAATTAATTAGATATTTTTACCAAAATATTAATTCATCAAAACTTTAAATTTTTGGCTCTTTTACTTTGAATATAATAGATTACTGGCTAATATTAAAGCATTTTTATTCTCAAAAATGTTAATTTCTTAAACTAGCTATAAGTCTAAAATTAAGAGTTTTAACGACTAATAAATCAATGATTAGAAAAAATGGTCTCTTTCTCCCGTGCTTCCCCTTACAAAATTTAGATTTTGGTTCCATTTTGAAAAACACCCTCAACTTATCAGTGGTGTTTGATTAAACTATAATGGGTCTTCACTAGATAGTATGCTACCGAGACTGTAAGCCTTACTCTCTCGTTCTCAAAATGCAATTTGCATACCAAGTAATGAAGAGCCACTATAATTGATATTTTTAACGAGCTAATAGTTAGCTAAAATAAGAATGTCAACAAAAATAATGTGATCAAACTTAATGAAAAATAAAAATTAGTGACATTACTTTAGTTGTTTTAAAAAACTATTTAAAAACTATAAAAATGTTAAACAATAAATTTTCTAAATTTCACTAGCGGTTACTGAAAAATTATCTTGGCTTCATTTTCACTTAATCATTTATTTAAAATTGATTGTCTTTCCTCATTATGTCTGAAACTTCTGATTTTCAACACATTTTAACCATTGAATACGACAACAAAACTAAAAACATTGGACTTAGTAATGATGTTTATTCCATTGGCAGACACTCTAGTAATTCTATCGTCATTTATGACACAACAATTTCCCGCTATCATTGCACTATTTTACCTGTCAAATATAAAGATAGTAAAGGAAAAGAAGTTTTTTGGATTATTGATGGCGATTTAAAAGGAAATCGTAGCGCCAATGGTATTTTTGTCAACGGTGATAAATGTTTGTCCCACGAATTAAAATCAGGAGACATAATCAATATTGGTAGTGGTGGCGTTAAGGCTAGCTACAATATCATTCAAAAAGGTGAAATAGTTATTAGTGAAGATAATCTTTTTGAAGATGAAATTTTTGTTGATACGAATATCAAAACTATTCATATTATTGACTCAGATAGTATTGAAAAACAAACTTATTTTACCAAAGAAGGCTTACCTTTTGTTGAACAAATAATCTATTTATTATCCCAACAACAAACTATTGCTTTTTATGCTACTTTTGATGTCAATTCGGAGCGACAAATAATTAATTCAAATACTGTATTTAGGACTAAATTTCCTGATTTTAGAAGTAAGTATCATGATAATCCTTTCTTGAAAAATCTTTCAGAAGATTTATCTAGTAATGAATCTCAAATTATTCTTAGGGAAATAGAATATGATGATAAAAATTTGACTCAATTAGCTTTTTACAACGAAAATAAAACAGTAATTAAAAATTATTTATTTGAATTTAATCAGCACGAAAAAGTGGAGAGGGCGCTGAGAGAAAGCGAAGAAAAATATCGTGCCGTAGTACGTCAAATCTCCGAAGGAATCATTTTAATTGATCCTTTTTCTAAACAAATCTTAGAAGCAAATAACGCTTATTGTAGTTTAACAGGATATACAAATCAAGAAATTTTAAGCCTTAAAATTTATGATTTAGTGGCAGTAGATGCTGAAGTAACTGATAGCATTATTCGCAAAATTCATCGAGATAGATTAGATTTAATTCAAGAATCTCTTCACCGTTGCCAAGATGGGAGTTTAATTCCTGTGGAAGTTAGTATGAGTGTAATTTACTACAGTGCCAAGGAAGTAATTTGTTACGCCGTCAGGGATATTACCGAGAGGAAAATATCAGAAGAAATGTTGCGTTATCAAGCCTGTCATGATGTATTGACAGAATTAGGTAATCGTAATTTATTTAACGAGCAATTATACAAAGCCATTGCTAATGCACAAAGATATAAACATCAAATGGCGATTTTATTCATTGATTTAGATCGTTTTAAGAATATTAATGATACTTTAGGACATGAAATTGGTGATAAATTTTTAAAGAATGTTGCCAAAAGATTACATAAATGTTTACGCACTGCTGATGTTATCGCGCGCTGGGGGGGAGATGAGTTTACTATTCTTCTTTCCGAAATCAGTCACAGTCGAGATGCTTCGGTAGTTGCCAGAAGAATTTTAAATAGTCTTAAAAAACCTTTTCAAATCATTGACTATCAACTTTATGCCAGTTTAAGTATCGGCATTGCTATTTATCCTCAAGACGGTGATAATCCTGACACACTACTAAAAAATGCTGATATTGCCCTTTATCGTACCAAAGAGGAAGGCGGAAATCACTATCAATACTATCTACCGAGTATGAATCATCAGCGCACGGAGTTATTACAAATCGAGAGTTATTTATACGATGCGCTGGAAAATAACGAGTTAGAGTTATGTTATCAACCGCAAATTGATATTACCAAAGGGGAAGTGGTAGCCATGGAAGCGCTGATTCGGTGGCAACATCCTCAGTTAGGTAAGGTTACCCCCAGTAATTTTATTCCCATTGCCGAGGAAACGGGGTTAATTATTCCCATTGGTGAATGGGTAATTTCTCAAGCCTGTCGTCAGGGTAAAATATGGCAAGATTTAGGTTATTATAACTTGAGTGTAGCAGTTAATTTATCTCCTCGACAGTTTCAGCAAAGAAACTTTGTTAATGTAGTCAAAAATATCTTAATAGAAACGGGTTTATCTCCACAGTTTTTGGAAGTAGAAGTCACGGAAACAATGATCATTCAAGACCCTAATTTGGGTAAACAAATTCTGTCACAATTAAGTGATTTAGGTATCTTGGTGACTATGGATGATTTTGGCACTGGTTATTCTTCTTTGAGTTATTTAAAACAATTTCCTTTTAAAAAGATTAAAATTGACCAAAGTTTTGTTCGGGAATTAAAAAATAATCAAGAAGATTTAGCCATTATTTCTGCTATCTTGATTTTAGGAAAAGGACTTAATTTAGAAGTGGTGGCTGAAGGTGTTGAAACAGAAGATCAGTTAACTTTATTAAGAGATTTAAAATGTGAGCAAATGCAGGGTTATTTTTTTAGTCAACCTTTAGACGTTAATGAAGCTAATCTTTTTTTACAACAGAAAGATATCGCAATTATGTAGGCAATGGATAATGGATAATATCAAGTTCGGATAATTAGTTACAAATAGATTAGAGTTGTTGCGAAATAAGAGATAATAAAAAAGGCGTTGCATCATTGCGGGATGATATGCAATTTTCTGATAGGTTGAAACAACTGTAATATTAAAGGCGATGACCTTTTTAAAATAAGTGACAATCTCTCATAAACTTATGTTCGTGCATAGTTTTATTTTTTAGATAATAAATTAGTATATGTCAGAAAATCAACAGCCTTCTTTGAAGGAAATTGCTCAGGTTTTTTTACGTCTTGGTATAACGGCATTTGGTGGACCAGCAGCGCACGTCGCCATGATGGATGACGAAATCGTCCAAAAACGACAATGGATGACCAGAGAGCGTTTATTAGACCTATTAGGAGTAACAAATTTAATACCCGGACCTAATTCTACAGAATTAGCGATTAGTATTGGTTATGACAAGGGAGGATGGCGCGGTTTAATCGTTGCTGGTAGTTGTTTTATTTTTCCTGCCATGGCGATAGTGTGGATTTTAGCTTTTTTATACTCTCAATATCGTACTGTACCCCAAGCTGATGGGTTATTATACGGCATTAAACCTGTAATTATCGCTATCGTTATCCAAGCATTGTGGAAGTTGGGAAAAAAAGCGGTAAAAAATTGGTTAACAGGGTTAGGAGCGCTCTCCGCCGTGATCGGTTATTTTATGGGTATAGATGAAATTGTGGTTTTGTTAGCAGTAGGTTTGGGAGTAATGTTAATTCAACTGCGCTCCAATTTTAATGCTAATGGTTTATGGTTGCCTTTATCTCCTTTGGTGGCTCAAACTGTTGTTGGTAATAGCATTAATAGTCCCTCTCCCCTTAATGTTTTTTTGTTTTTCCTCAAAGTAGGTTGTTTTTTATATGGTAGTGGCTATGTACTATTAGCATTTTTAGAACGGGCGCTGGTGACACAAAATCAATGGTTAACATCTCAGGAGTTATTAGATGCTATTGCCATTGGGCAGTTTACCCCCGGTCCGATTTTGACCACTGCCACTTTTATTGGTTATCTTTTAGCTGGTAATATGGGCGCTATCATGGCTACTTTAGGCATTTTTCTACCTAGTTTTATCCTTGTTTTGATAATTAATCCTTGGGTGGATAAGTTACGCCAATCCCCCGTTACCAGCGCCCTCCTCGATGGCGTAAATGCTGGTTCGGTTGGTTTAATGGTAGGAGTAGCTTTTATTCTCGGTAAAGAGTCTTTATTTGATATTCCTACCATAATTATAGGGTTGGGGGCGCTAATTCTGCTTTTTCGTTTTCAAATTAATTCTATCTGGTTAATACTGGGGGGAGGGGCGCTGGGCTTTCTTTTATATAATTATGAATTATGAAATAATAATTTCCTTTGCCCTTTTAATATCAAGTCCGTTTGCTCACTTGCAAATTAGTAAGATCAATATCTTAGTTCAATTTATTGAACGAAAAACTATTAGCCGTGTAATTCATTACACGGTGGGTAAATTACGAAGATATAGTCTTTTGTAACAGATTACCCGAACATGACATAATTTTGCCCTTTGCCCTTTTGATCAATTATTCCGTTTTATGCAAAAATTCTAAAGCCTTACTAGCTCGACATTGTAAAGCTATTTCTTGATCTTTTTTGCTAATAGTGTGCAATTTTTGCTCAATTTCTTCTTGCCACTCAGAATTATTAATGGTTTTGTAGAGATTCTCCAGAGAAACAATACTAGCATAGCGCACGACCCACTCCCCATCATCAATGGTAGTAAAAAGAGTATCGAGGACTTGCTTTTCAGCGCCCTCCCTCTCTGACAATGGCAACTTGTGCCACTGCAAACTACCTAACCCTTTAGCGGCGGCGCGCCTCACACTAAGGGAAAAATCACTGATGGAGGCTTTTATTAATAATGGTAGCGCACGAGGGTCGCCAATTCCAGCAAAGACCCGAATCATCCAAGCCCTAGCGCCATAATTATAATCATCAATATTCGCTAAAAGAGGTGTTACGGCGCTTTCTCCCAAGGAAATTAATCCCTCTGTGGCACTTACCGCCGCCCCCGGATTATTAAACCCTAAAACTTCGATGAGGGTAGGAATAGCTTGAGGTGATTTCGCTTGAGCCAATTTACTGACGGCTAAAAATAATTTTTGGGCAGAATCCGCTTCATTTACCCCTTTGATTAATTCATCAATATTAGACATTTATTAAAAAACTCTTTTGTATTTTTTACCACTGAATATTTTATTTTAACGGTGGAGGGCGCTGGTATTTTAAGTAAGAAGTAATAAGTAATATCAAATTTGTTTGATGACTTACAAATGAGTAATATCAACATCTTAGTTCAATTTATTGAACGATTGGGCTATTGGTTCCGTGTAATTCATGACACGGTGGGGTATAGGACTTGATATTATCTATCATCCATTGTCATTTTTCCTAATTATTCACTTTTGAAATTTGATATACAATGAAAATACATTAATTTTAATCAGAACTATGAGTAAGTTAAAAACCCTCAAAGAATATCAACAAGAAGAGCAAAAACTCAAAGAAATTTTATTACTATTGGATCAGTTATTTAAACGAGAAGAAGCCACAGCCAAAAGTATTATCGGTTGTCTTTATGATATTGCTACCATTAATTTAATCAATAAATATTGTCCCTTATGGGGTATTAATCCTACCTTAAAATATTTACGCCGTTTTCCTCGCCCTGTGGCTAAAAATCTCGGTTTAAAATTGTATTTACAGCCGAATTGCCCCCAATTAATCACCGATTGGCTTTACACTTTAGTAGAATTTCCTGATCAAATTCCCACCAAAGAAGCAGAAGTAATTAACAATAATATTTTACCTGCCCAAGAAAAAGAAATTAAATCCTTACGAGGTAAAGTTAGGGTGTTGGCAGGGGCGCTGGTGGCTTCGGTGGCAATTTTTGCTGGTAGTTTTACTTGGATTGCCCACAATTTGCAGTTAAGCCCCATGGAGTTATTAAGGGTAACTGAAGTTGCAGACAGTAATTGACAATTATCAGTATTTTATCGAGTGAGATAGGAAATACCAATGAAAAAAGTCATCAAGCCAATGGTAGTTAAAAAGAAGTGTTTTAAAGATTGATTCTTCTTTTTTACCATGTTACGCATGGCTAATTTAACATAGCTATCTTTGGCTTCTTGATTTTTGGTTTCTGATGTTTCAGTGATGGGTGATGTTTCGGTGGAGGGCGCTGGATTATTCATAAATATATTTTAATAATTGCAATTTTACATCGATTGTAACTTATACATCGAAAAATACTCCCCTGCTAAACAAATCAATTTTGTACCTGACTTTGAATATCCCCTGCTATGGGAGAGAGGTTGGGGGTAGGGTAATAATTAATTAATAATTCAGCGCCCTTCCATCGGTATATAAACCCCTTCTTTTTCGCCAATATAGACTTGAGTTGGTCGAAAAATACGATTTACTGCCAACTGTTCGCGCCAATGAGCCAACCACCCTGCTACCCTAGAAATAGCAAACATAGGTGTAAACAAATCACGTTCAATACCTAATTTTTTATAGACTAAACCTGAATAAAAATCAACATTAGCGTATATCCCCTTATGTCCCAAATGTTCAGTGACAACCTTTTCCACTTCGAGGGCAATATCATAATATTCATCATGCCCTGTCAACTCAAAAAGTCGCTCCGCTAACTGTTGTAATATCTTAGCGCGCGGATCCTTCACCTTATAAACTCGATGACCAAAACCCATTATTTTCTTTTTGTTGGCAATGCAATTCTCTATGTAAGGGCGCACGTTTTCCACGCTACCGATTTCCTCTAACATAGTCAATACCTCCTCATTAGCGCCCCCATGGAGAGGTCCAGCTAAAGTGCCTACGGCAGAAGCCACCACCGCATAAGGATCAGTTAAAGTAGAAGCCGTCACCATAGCAGAAAAAGTAGAAGCATTCATGGTATGTTCAGCATGAAGCATCAGACACACATCAAAAATTCTCGCCTCCAACGGCTCGGGTTCTTTTTCCGTTAACATATACAAAAAATTAGCAGAATAGTTTAAATTATCATTGGGTTTAACCGCATCATTGCCTTCACGCATTTGTGAGAAAGCAGCTACCATGGTGGGAATTTTTGCTAATAATCTAACTACCGCATCTCTAATATATTCTTCCTTATCTAAGGCACGGCGGGAGTAAAATAAACCCAAAGCCGCCGCCGAAGTTTGTAAGGCATCCATGGGGTGTCCACTTTCGGGAAAACACTTCATCATGTCCCGAATGTGATATTTGATGCGACGATGATTATTAATATCTGCTTGAAATTGGTCTAATTCTTCTTTATTCGGTAAACGCCCCCAAATTAAGAGGAAAGCAGTTTCTAAAAAGGTACTTTTTGTCGCTAATTCTTCAATATTTATGCCTCTATATTTCAATATCCCTTGTTGACCGTCCACAAAACTAATGCTAGATTGTGCCACAGGTACTCCTTCTAAACCGGGTTTATATTCACAAGCTGGTTGAGCCATTTTTATACCTTAACAATTTCAATATAACTAGATGAAAATAACGGTTTTTGCTGTCTTAATAAGTCATAGTTGATACTTTTTGACGGTTATGGACAGGTTTTCTCTTTCCATTGTGAACTTTACCTTGTACCTTGTCAATGTTAGTAAAGTGACTAAGGAAATTTTCGTTAACTTTATCAAAAATTTACATAACAAGTTCAGTACATATACTGTTACACAAACTGACACTCTTAATGTTATGTTAAGTGGTTCACCTACTTCGGCTGGTGTTTTGTTCGTTCATGCACCAAATGCCAATGGTGGAGGGCGCTGGTTTTTAAGGAAGGGTGGAGGGCGCTGGATTTTTTGTGGAGGGGTTTTATCCCTCATCCGTCACTTTTCGAGCAAGTTTTTTTTCTTTATATGCTCAGAGCCACATTCTGAAAATTTCATTTCTTTTCACTTTACTCTTTGTTTCCCTACATCATACCTTGATTCAGGAACGCCAATAATTAAATTATTGTAAACTAGATTTACAAGTAATTTTAGGAGCTTTGTCGGTATTATTAAAATTTTGATATTGTACTCTTAAATCTTTTAAATTAATAGTCATAATAGTTTTAATCATCGGTTCTTTTTCTGTATTAAAATTAGGAGCGTATAAATAACCAATTTGAGCAACATCGAAATAAAATCTAATTAAATTAGCGCCCTCCAGCGCCCCTACCACTCGACTAGCGCAACTTTCATATAACCTTAATAAAGTGGGTAATTGATCTAATACAGAATGATGAATTAAAAAACTACGGTCGAATACTTTACCAACTTCACAAGTTTGACACAATTTTTTAATTAACTCTAAATTTCGTAAACTAATTAACATTTCATCGGCTAAAAAACACGCCACTTGATAATTACCAAATAACGCTTTTATATCCGCTTTTAATTCAGAAGATAATTTGCGCACCGAAGGGCGCTGGGTGAAACGACTAAGGGCAAGATACAATAAAATTTCTTGGCGACGACAGTCTTCAATACGTTCCCATTCAGTATCATTAGTCACCTGTAAAATCACTCTGAAAGCCCTTTTAAATGTACCAAATTCAGCTTTAATGGCATCTTCTTGAGAAATTTCACCTTTTATCGGTAATCGACCCCTTTGGATGTAAAAATCCATGAGAGGCGTTAATAATTCTTGGTAATCAGCAAAGTTTTTGAGAGGTTTGTAGATGCGAGGGGCGCTGAGGTTAGAATGAAAACGAGAGGCTCGAAAATTGTGGGCTTTAGTTTCATCTCGAAAGACAAAATACACCCCTAATCCTCCGGCAACAGGTTCAGTTTTTAGAATTTGTTCAATATAGTTTTTTAACTCGTCTTGTAAATAGTATTTTTGAAAAGTATTTCTTTCTGTAATAATGCCGTCACCGTATGGCATTAAACCCAGTTGACGATCATCAACTAATACTTGGGCAGAAACGATTAAAATATCTTCAGTTAATGACCATGCTTTGAGTAAAGATTCTCGTCTTTCTTGTAAATTTTCGATCACATTAATCACATAACCTAAGTTAACAATATCTGCTTTTTTAAAAGGATTTTTAGGCTGATAATATGGATCCCAGCCATCACTTTGATAACCTTTTTCTGCTATAAATTTAATATCTTCACCATGACCACAACCATAGTCAAAAAATGTCGATTCAGGTTGAAATAATTGTGCTTCAAGAGCTAATTTAACGGGGCGAGAAATATTTTTTCGGACAATAGCAGCACGATGACGGTCAATTTCTATCAAATTAGTGGGGTTTTGACTCAAATGACATACTAAGTTATGATCAATAAAACTAAGGTTATGATCTTGTAATAATTGTTGCCATTTTTGTTGAGTCCCTATATAACGAGAGTTGTCTAATAAGCCTATTTTTTCTTCAATATTAGTTAAGTAAGCAAATTTTTGATAATGGGGATAATCAGAGGTAACAAAGGTTTCTTTGCGATGTAAAATGGCAGGGTTTTCACTTTGATTATATTCGTATGTTTTAATGGTATTTTCAGATAAGTTAACTAAAATACTTTTACTGATGCTGGGGTGAGGATTGATGTCAAATTCAGGATAATAAAGATAGGATAGTTTTGCTTCCTGAAGATTAAATTTAACCAATGTAAAATCATTCTTCAATTTAAAATGTTGTCTTACTTTTTGTTCAAACTTTTGTATATCCTCATGGAGTGCGGGGAGGGCGCTGGTATGAATATAAAGATGATTAGGCAGTTTTTTTCCTACTTTACTATGGGAAATAAGTGGAATAATTTGGGCAAATTCATTGATTAAATTTAGATATTCATTCATATTTAATCTGTATTAATATTGTAGTTCTATAAGGAGACTTAGCAAAATGACAACTTGTTTACAGCGCATTTCAAATGAATAAACCACGTTTTTTGTGTCTCGCAAAGGCGCAAAGACGCAAAGATAATATTTGTAATAATCTAAAGTGTGGTTTAAGGAAATGAAAACTGCTGTAAAAAATAAAGATAATAATAATCTTCAATTTATTAATAACTTTCTCCCTCACCCTATTTAATAATAAAAAAGAATTATATCAAGTTCGGATAATTAGTTCTTGAAAGATTATATCTTCCTTACTTCCCCACCGTGTAATAAATTACACGGAACCAACGAGATTACGTTCAATAAATTGAACTAAGATTATTTTGATTGATTTATTTCTAAGTTATCAAACAAAATTGATGTTAAACGTTATTCAACAACGAATTAATAATATTTTATCTCAAGAAACACTTAGCCAAAATGATAAAAATTATCTTCAAGTTTTAGGCTCTTTGATATATGATTATATTGAAAATTTTTAATTAGGAATAAGAAATTTAATAACTTCTTGGGCGATGGTTTCTGTGCCGTCTTTTTTAATTTTTTGATTACTTTGAGGTGGAGTTAAGTCTTCTGTTAAAAATGACCAATTTCCCTCAAAAAAATCCTGATTATCAAGGATTTGATGATAACTATATTGTTTTAATCCTTCTATTAATAATGGGGTTTCCGCAAAACCTTCACGGTTGAGAATAGTTAGAGGTAGATTGAGGCGCATGGCTTCGGAAAAAGTGCTAAAACCGGGTTTAGAGATAATTCTGCCACAATAATGCATAAAGTCCACTGGTCGAAAATAACGGTCTTTTATTTTAATTAAGTTAGGTAAATCTGGGGCATTTTGATCAAAACTAATAAATTGCCAATCACTAAAACGAGTTAAATTTTCATAGGGAATCGACTGTAATCCTAAACCACCAAAGGTTAATAATGCAGTTTTTTCAGAAGGGGAATTAAGGTTAAATTTTGTCCTAATTTCTGTTTCTGTATAGCGCGGATTTCCGCCAGTTAATCCTACATCTTCTTGGTGAGGAAAACTTGCCATTTCTTCACTCATTGGTAAGCGAAATAATCTAGCGCACTTCCCGTAACATGACTCTAACCATGAGACAATTTCCGCAAAATCTTCCCCCCAAGGGCGATAAATATAATCCCAGCCGAAGTTACTCATCATCCAACAGGGAATCCCTGCTTTTTCAGCGATTTTTGTCACCATAGCCGGTATGTCAGCTAAAATTAGGTTAACTTGATTGATATGGATAAATTCCACTTCTGAAGCAATAATTTGGGCTTCCCTGTATTTTAATTCCATCATTTTTTCTCTAGTCGCACTAAGATTCATTGTGATGCTATCGGTTTGAATTACGCCAATATCAAAGGTGCGAGGGCGATAAATAAAGTCTCCTTCGATGTATGATTCTAGTAGCCAACGGGGGGCGCTGGTAACTACAATAAGCAGTATGTTAGGATTTAATTTTTGTATGGCGTTGGCAACAGAGGCGATGCGCACAGCATGACCAAAACCATGATTAGTAATAGCTAGGTATAATACTGGTGAAGACATGGTGAATTTTGTGATAAATTTAACCTTGTTAAAAGCATAAAGGCAAATGGTAAATTTAATGGATCAAATTAGCACTGCAAATATTGATGAGATTCAAAAAACTGTTATTTTATTGCAGTATTACCATTTTGAGAAAAGCCTTGAAAATTTACAAATTATCTTGATTAAATGGTTGGGTAAATATCCTGCTTCATGGTTGCCTTTAGCTGTTACTGAAGCTATTTATCAGGGAAGATTAAAATTGGTTTCTGTGGAACATATTTTAACTTTATGGGAGAGGAAGGGCGCTGTTAATGTTGGTTTTGATGTTAATTTTTGTGAGTTTATTTATCCCCATGATATTGATAATTCTGCGTTAGAGTCACAATTAAATACTTTATTTTCTTTAGCAACAAAATCAACTCATCATAATAATTTTTCTAAAATAAATAAGGAATTTTTAAATAGATTTAAACCATCCATAAAAGATTCTTCTAGCTTAGAAAAATTGAAAGCATTTATCGACAATGAATTATGAGTTATGAATTATGAAGTTTTAATACTTAATCATTGGTTCGTAAATTATCCATTATCAATTATCAATTATCCATTATCAATTATTAAATGGGGCAACTTAAATCCCCTGCTTTTTCTGAAAAACGCAAATTTTCGGCATAATCTACAGGGCAATCAATTACCGCAGGAATATTTTGAGCTAAAGCAGTCTTCAGGGTAGGGATTAAATCGTCAGCAGAGTTGACTCTATAGCCCTTTAAACCCATGCTTTCCGCAAATTTGACAAAATCGGGGTTATTAAACTCAATGTAGCTAGATACCCCAAATTGATTGGTTTGCTTCCAACCAATTAAACCGTAACCGCCATCATTAAAAATCAAAGTGACAAAAGCAGTTTTAGCGCGCACCGCCGTTTCCAACTCCTGACAATTCATCATAAAACCTCCATCCCCTGTCACCGCTACTACTTTTTTATCAGGATAAATCAATTTAGCAGCCAGCGCCCCCGGCATAGCAATTCCCATGGCGGCGAAACCATTAGAAATAATACAAGTGTTCGGGGCTTCACAGTGATAATGACGCGCCATCCACATTTTATGGGCGCCCACATCACAAATAACTATATCTTCAGCGCCCATCACCTGTCGCAAATCATAAATAATTTTTTGCGGTTTAATAGGAAAACCAGTATCATTGCCATATTGCTCATAATCTGCTTTGATAGAAGGGCGCAGAGATAAAGCAAAAGGTTCTGTTTTATTAGTGCGATCGCAACGGCGACTAATTTCCTGTAAGGCATCGGCAATATCGCCGATAATTTCCACTTGGGGGATATAACTACTATCAATTTCAGCCGATTCAGCACCAATATGAATAATGGGGATGTCTCCTTGAGGATTCCACTTTTTCGGGGAATATTCAATTAAATCATAACCCACAGCGATGATTAAGTCTGCTTGTTCAAAACCGCAGGTAATAAAATCCCTTTGCTGTAGCCCTACCGTCCATAATGAGAGAGGATGGGTATATGGTATAGCGCCCTTCCCCATAAAAGTATTCGCCACAGGGATATTTAAACGAGTGGCAAATTCACTCAAAGCCTCCGAAGCATTTGCCCGAATAATACCATTTCCAGCAAGAATTAGCGGATTTTTACTGTTAGCGATGAGGCGCGCCGCTTCGTTGATACTTTTGAGAGAAGCATAAATTTTTTCTTGGGTATCTTTCGATAACGGTTTTCCTTCCGCTTCCATCCCAGCGATATTTTCGGGTAAATCAATATGCACCGCGCCCGGTTTTTCTTTTTGTGCTACCTTAAAAGCCTTGCGCACCACTTCGGGAGTAATACCCGGGCGCACGATTTGTTTATTCCACTTCGTCACCGGGGCAAACATAGCTACTAAATCGAGGTATTGATGGGATTCGATGTGCATTCTATCGGTGCCAACCTGCCCTGTAATTGCCACAAGAGGGGCGCCGTCAAGATTAGCATCTGCCACTCCTGTCATTAAATTTGTCGCACCGGGGCCTAAAGTAGAAAGACATACTCCGGCTTTTCCTGTCAAGCGCCCATAAACATCCGCCATGAAAGCAGCGCCTTGTTCGTGGCGCACGGTGATAAACTGAATAGGTGAATCTCTCAGCGCCTCAAGAAGATATAAGTTTTCCTCGCCGGGGAGTCCAAAAATATATTTTACCCCCTCATTTTCTAGGCATTTAATCAATAATTGGGCGGTGTTTGGTTTGCTCATCAGAAAACAGTTATCCTTTTATTAAGTGCAATAATTTTTAATTCGTAATTAGAGTGAATCTTGACAGCCTATCTCCTTCCCATGCTACTCAATTTTGTCTCGATTTTGATCCTGTTTGTGATCTTATTCCGCCACCCTATCATCCTAAACAGTATCGGGCGCTGGGTGTTATGGAAGCGCAATATACCCCTATCGATAAATTCACGAGGGGAATCATGGTTACTCGCTCTCAACAGCAATTTAATACTGTCGTACTACCTAGAGCTATTGCCAGTGTGAAAAATCATGTGGATTTCAATAGTATTCACCGTTGGTTAGTATATCCTCATGGTGTGAAAGACAGCAATCAATTACATTTACAAATTATGGGGGTGATTCCCCCCTCGCAAATGGTGGAGGGCGCTTCTTCAGTGGATTATTTTTCTATTCGGGGGGAGGTGTTATACTCTAATCGTAAAACTCAAAAAGTTATTGTCAAAATTCGTCAAAAAAAGAAGGGTAAAAAGAGTAATTTTTTTAAGCTAGAATTGCAAGGGGCAATACCTTCCCATAGTGTTCACCATTTTTATAATTTTGATGTTATTTTAGAAGGGATTAATTTTGTTATCTATAAATCTATTGATATGGGTTTTATTGCCGTTAATTATTAATTATTTAAAGCGACTATAAATCATCAGTCAAAAATAGTCAAAACGGTAAAGGTAAATTTAAAGATAGCTTGGACTACCATTAAATTTGCTCACTTATTAAAAAACGTAGTTTTAAACCCTTGATTCTTCGATAAATAGTTAATTGTTTTAGTATTAACAAAGAAAAATTATGTTGTTTGTCAATGAAAAAAAGAAGTTTTGGTTAATATTTAATTTAGTTATCTTACTACTAATTATCGGTTTTATTCCCATGAGATTAACCAGCGCCCGTCTCCTCAATCCTAAACCACAAGCAATTTTTATGTTGGGGGGGGGGAATAACCGAGAAATTTATACTGCTCAATTTGCCCAAAATCATCCTAATTTACCTATTTGGATTTCTAGTGGTATTCCTGTTAAAGAATCCAAAAAAATCTTTGAAGAACAAGGTATTAATTTAGATCGTGTTAATTGGGATTTAAAAGCGACAGATACCGTCACAAATTTTACTACTTTAGTAGATATTTTTAAGGAAAATAATATTAATCATGTATATTTAATTACCTCAGCTTTTCACATGGAAAGAGCCAAAACTATTGCTTATTTTGTCTTTGGTAGTAGGGGAATTGCTTACACTACTGTTTCAGTTTCAGATGTGAATATTACTGAGTCAAATTTGCGTATTTTTCGAGATGCCATACGTTCTGTGGTGTGGATTTTTACTGGGCGCACAGGTGCTAATTTAGGTTCAAAATTACAAGAGTTGTCCTACTTATTTCATTAATTTTCATCATATCAGTAAATATCATTGATGAAGACTTTTTCAGCAGACCCTATTTATTATTTAAAACCCTAAGTCAGCTTTGGCAGTTTCTGCCTCTAATAATAATTCTTCATCACTCAGCGCCCGATAATCCGCATCGCCAATTTCGCTGTAAAATTGTTGATCATAGGCGCGCGTGCGCACCACCACTGGCATCGGCACAGCATGACCTAAAACCAGCGCCTGTTGTTTAGAATCTAGCTTGGCTAATACTGATCTTAAACCACTAGCGCCCGACACCCCAGTAAAAATCGCATCAATATCTTTATCATCATTAAGTAAACAAGTAATTCTAGTACCTACTTGTGACATGACTTCGTTATCAATACCCGAAGGGCGCTGATCTACTACTAACAAGGTAACAAAATATTTCCGCATTTCCCGCGCTATTGTGCCAAAAATAGTTTGATTAACGATTTTAGAATCAAGGAAACGGTGCGCTTCTTCAATGGTAATTACCAACGGGCGCGGTTTATCAAGGACATTTTTAGACTGCAAAAAACGCTCTGCTTTTTTGACGTATTCTCGGTGAATACGACGAGTAATCATATTTGTCACCAACATATAAGAAAGCATATTACTCTGAGAACCAAATTCGATGACAATGTGTCTGCCACCATCTAAAGTTTTGAGAATTTCATCGATATAATTATGGGGAGAAGCAGAACGAATATACTTTAAATTTTCTAAACGTTTTAACTTTCTTTGTAACGCCATAATTGAGCCTTTATGTCCTTGTTTTTCGTTACAAAAAAGCTCAATATCCTCATTAGTCATATTGATTAACTGATAAATCCAATCTTTGCCAAATTCAGAAGCAAGGATATTGGCATTATCGATACTCGCTTCCGATAAACCCAACTCTTGACTAACAAGGCGTAAATCTTCAATGTCAATTTGGTTATAACTCAAATACAATTCACGGGCGTTATTTACTCCGCGCCGATGGGTGGATTTGGCATCTAAAGTGTAAATTTCTACTTGATCATGGAATAATTGTTTTAAACCCTTGACGGTATTCATGCCTTTGGCTTCGCTGACGGCTTCCCAACCGTATTCCGAGTGCATATCAAACATCAAGTTAACGGCGGCTTCTTTACGGATGATGCCCGATATTAATAGTCTTGTTAAAAAAGATTTTCCTGTACCAGATTTGCCGAAAATACCGTTACTTCGTTCCACAAATCGATCTAAATCTAAACAGATTGGTACATCCATATCTAAAGGTTGACCGATGGCAAAATTGCGCTTATAAGGATCATTTTCCCAACCAAAAACCGATCTAAAATCTCTTTCGGTGGATTCATAAACCTGACTGAAATGGCTAGGAATAGTTTTAACGGGTAATAGTTTTAAATCTGTATCAAATGACGGTAAATCTTCACGGGGAAGGGCGCCTTTTTCGTATTCATCCACGGAATCCGCCGTCAACATGAGCATGGGCGCTATTTCTACGGTGCCGTAAGTGTCGCTACCAGCTAAAACTTCTGTCCAAAAATCATCGTTAGGATCGGGAGGATGAGTAAAAATACGGGGGGTAGAAGTACCTAGAGAAACATCGGTTAAGAGACAGAAAAATTTGGCTCTTTTGCCCTGCACTACCAAAAATTTACCGACTCTCATTTCTTCTACGGAAATATCGGGATGTAATCTTACTTCTAATCCTTCGCTCAATGAGCCTTGAATAACTGATCCTAATGGTTGATTTAAGTTCATTTCTACATCTTTTTTTGATCTTTATTGTAGTATTTTTTAACTTAAAATTGACATCTTGTCACAGTATTTAGGGCTTTTACCTCAATTTTTACACTGATAATCAAATCTATCAAACTTTATACATCGTTTCTTACTTCTCGCCAATGTGTTAATTCTTCATTGGCAATATCTTGTTTTGCTAACTCAATATCTTCTAATAAATCAGGAATAGCTAATAATTCTTTGGTGGCTTCTTCTTTTTCTGTTAAGTCATTGATAAATTTATAAGTAAGTTTCAAATTAGCTTCTGATAATTCATTTAATGAATCATAAACAGATGATTTTAATTGCTGAAGTTGTGACATAAAAGAAAAAATATTAAATTTTGGGGCAAATTGTCGTTTACTCAATTATATTTTATCAATCATTTTAAATAATTCATACTACAATATTTTTATTGATTAACCATAAAAATACCATGAAAAAAATCGCTAAGTTTACCCCCCCCCTGCAAATATAAGGCTTTCAGCTATTCTCTAGCTTTGTTAACGTCTCTTTCTGTGTTTGGTGTGATGGCTAAGGCGGAGGGCGCTAGTTTCGTTATTGACTTTGAAGCCTTGCGTAATGATTCTGCTGGTTTGACGAATGAGGGCGCATCCTACAGTGAGGATGGCTTTACTTTAGTTACAAGTAATCCCAATAACTCCAATTTCTTTTCTGTTAATGCCCAAGATACTCCCCGATACCAAGGCTCAGTTTCCTTTTTCGATAACAATGTCAATGGGGAGGCAACATTAACTAAGGATGATGGCAGTGCATTTGATTTACTGTCTATCGATTTGGATCAGTTAAATACGACGGGAGGTGCGCCTGTTAATTTTACTGGTACAAAGGCAGATTCTTCCACTGTAAATCAAAGTTTTACTCTTGATGGTGTTGGTGTT
The DNA here is from genome assembly GCA_015272165.1 of Cyanobacterium sp. T60_A2020_053. Lineage (NCBI taxonomy): Bacteria > Bacillati > Cyanobacteriota > Cyanophyceae > Chroococcales > Geminocystaceae > Cyanobacterium > Cyanobacterium sp. T60_A2020_053. Next base: position 8,683 of record JACYMF010000098.1, on the reverse strand, counting down.
ACTGACGATAGCACCAGAGGATTTCAGACTTTTAATTTTACAGGGTTTGATAATCTGTTATCTGTGAGTTGGATTCAACAAGCCCCATTTCATCATTTTGATAATATTACTTTATCTGCCAGTAATAGTCTGACTACTCCTGAACCTTCTCTGGTTTTAGGTATTATTAGCTTTGGGGTATTGGGTTTTTTAGGCAAAAGTAAAAAATAATTAAAGTAAGCCATAATTTTTGTTTTATGGTAGGGGTTGAATAGTATTCAACCCATTTTTTACAATTGATAGGATATACATACTTGTTAGTAAGGCGATAATGATGGAGAAATTGAAGCAAGTATTGCGGTTTGAAGAGATTATCAGTCAAATAAAGGCGTTACCAGCGCCCCTCACCGAGGAATCAATTTTGTTGCGGGTGTTGGTACAATTAATGGTAATTGTGGGGGTAATTGCCACCGATGTGGCGGCGGTGACAGATTTTCCTATGAGTATTTGGGCGATACCCCTAAGTGTGACGGGCGCTATTGTCAGTTGGCGCCGGAGAAAGAAAAAAAATATTGCCCTCAAATTCATTCTCGCCATGACGATGATTGCTACCCTATTTTTCTTTTTAGGAAATTTAGTGCGCAGTTTATTTGATAATCGCCTCGTTTTAGCAGGATTTTTAGTACAACTACAGGTTTTACATAGCTTCGATTTACCGCGTCGTAAAGACTTAGGTTACTCCATGGTAATTGGTTTAATTTTAATGGGGGTAGCTGGTACTCTATCACAAACGGTGGCTTTTGCTCCTTGGCTGTTGCTGTTTCTCCTCATCGCTATTCCAGCAATGATTCTGGATTATCGCTCTCGCATGGGTTTACCTATCTATGAAAATGAGTACAAATCTTCTCAAAAAAAAGGTAATGGCTTAAAAAATTCGTCCCTCGCACCGAAAAAAATTACGGCTTTTATCTCCATCACCGTGGTTATCGGTTTAATTATTTTTGCTATTATGCCTCGTTATCCGGGTTATCAACTGCAAACTTTTCCGGTTAGCGCCCCTGAAGCCTTAGAAAACCTCGATTTTAGTCAAGCAGAAGCTGGGGGAGGTATTGTTAACCCCGGTTATAACCGTGAGGGAGAAAATGGCAGTGGCACAGGAGGAAATGATAACGTCATGGGTGGTGATGACGAGGGGAGGGGCGCTGGGCAAGTTGACGATACCTTTTATTATGGTTTTAATACTAAAATTAACCAAAATCTGCGCGGTAGCATGACTAACCGCAAAATTGTGTTAAGGATTCGCTCTCAAGCGCCCGGTTTTTGGCGCGCCATGGCGTTTGATCAATATAATGGTACAGGGTGGGAAATATCAAGGGAAAATCAAATCCTCGAAGTAGATCGTAATCCTTGGAATTATCAATTTAACTTCGCTATCCCTGACATCAAAGCCGACACGGAAGGAGTTATCCAAACTTTTACCGTGGTTTCCGATTTACCGAATATTATTCCTTTATTACCTAATCCCCGTTTTCTTTACTTTCCTACAGATCAAATCGTACAGGATACCGAAGATAGTTTAAGGTCTCCTGCTGGTTTAATTGAAGGTTTAACCTATACCGTAGTATCAAAAGTTCCAAAACGTAACCAAACGGAATTATCTCAAACTGGCAATAACTATCCTGATTCCATCAGCAAATATTATTTGCAGATTCCCGAAGAAAGTCAAGAAATAATCAGCCAAAAAACTCAAGAGTTATTGAGTAAAGCCAATCGGGAGTTAAATTCTAACTACGACAAAGCCTTATATTTAGCTCAAGCTATCAAACAAAATTATTTTATTAACGGTGATATTCCCCCTTTAGCAGAAGGAGAAGATTTAGCCACTGCTTTTTTAACCAAATTTGAGGGCGGTTATCCCGATCATTTTTCCACTGTTTACACTCTTATGTTACGCTCCATTGGCATTCCAGCGCGCCTCGTCGTGGGTTTTGCACCGGGTCAATTTAATCCTTTTACGGGTTACTATATTGTTCATAATACCGATGCTTATGCCATGACTGAGGTTTATTTTCCTGAATATGGTTGGTATTATTTTGATCCAATTCCGGGTAATGAAATTATTCCTCCTTCGGTAGATGATGATAATACATTTGGCATTTTAGGACAATTGTGGGATTGGGTAGCTAGTTGGTTGCCATCACCCATTACTGCTTTTATCACGATCTTTTTTGAGAAAATTGTTGATAGTATCTCTGATTTTTTATCATCGCCTTGGTTATTCCGTCTCTGGCGCTTTTTAACCGGTGGTTTTATTGGTTTTTTGGTGGGCGCTTTTGGTTTAATTATTCTTGCCTTTTTGGGTTGGTTAGGGTTTAGTTTTGCCCAAAAAATGCTTTATCGTCAGCGCCTGTCACAATTACCACCTATGGCGAAGTTATACCAACAAACCCTCGATTTTCTAACAACCAAAGGCTATCCTAAACATAAAGCACAAACCCCTAGAGAATATGCTGACAGGTTAAGAGAATTTTTACAACCGGAGCAAGTTGATATTATTATTCTCATTGCTGACGGTTACGTGCGCTGGCGCTATGGCAAGGAAGGGGTTAACGTGGAGTATTTAACCCAACAATTTCAATTATTACAAAGGAGTTTTAATCATCAAAAGGGCAAAAAACAACTGATAATGAATAATGAATAACTGATATTACGCATCAAACGAGATATTAATAAATAGTTTCAGAGGTTAAATGGGAACGAAAAATTAGTATTTCAATGTTGATTGTGCGTAACGTCAGTTAAATAATCGCTATAAAGTTCCATCAGTTGTTTGTTCATTTTTTTATCATACCTCTTCTATTACTCCCCTGCGTAACATCAGGTTTTAATTTAGAGTCCACCCATTTCAATGAGCAAGACCGATTGAGTAAATTATTTGCTTTAATGAGTTTAGCTCTGTGTTGGGCAATTTTGAGGGGAGAATGGCTACATGAACAGACTCGTTTAAAAATCAAAAATCATGGTCGAAGAGCAAAGAGTATTTTTCGCTATGGTTTAGATTATTTGAGATCTCTTCTCATGGATTTAGACCTCAAACATCATGAATTTATCCACACTATCAAATTTTTGTCCTCCTGTCATAAAACTTTTTCCTTCATTATAAATCATCCCATAAAAATGCAACGCCCCCTTTGCCTTTTACTCTTTTGACAAACCGGTTTTTCAGCAAAGTGGAAGACAATTAATAAATTTGAGGAAAAAATCTGGTAAGATTTGGGGTTAGATAAATTTGTGAAGGACAGACATTGTGGCTTTTAACATCGGTTTACTAGGATTAGGCACTGTGGGGAGTGGTACTGCGGAGATATTAAACAATCCCGAAGGCAGACACCCCTTATTAAAGGAAATTAATATCAAAAAAATTGGCGTTAGAACCTTAAATAAAACCCGAAATATCGTAACAGCGCCCCTCACCACGGATTTAGAATCCATTGTCACCGATCCAGAAATTGATATAGTGGTGGAATTAATCGGCGGTTTAGAACCAGCTCGAACCTTGATTTTAAAGGCAATCGAAAACGGTAAACACGTTGTCACAGCTAATAAGGCAGTAATCGCCAGATATGGGAAAGAAATTTTTGCTGCCGCCCAACAAGCGAAGGTTTATGTCTTAATCGAGGCTGCCGTGGGTGGTGGTATTCCCATCATTGAACCTCTCAAGCAATCCCTCGGTGCTAACCGCCTAGAAACCATTATCGGTATCATTAACGGCACAACTAACTACATTTTGACCGAAATGACGGAGAAGGGCGCTGATTTTGCGGAAGTGTTAGCAGAAGCCCAAAAATTAGGTTACGCTGAAGCAGACCCCACCGCTGATGTGGAAGGCTATGATGCTGGGGATAAAATTGCTATTCTCGCTTCCCTTGCTTTTGATCGTCAAGTGGCAAGAGAAGCGGTAATTTGTGAAGGTATCACCAAAATTACTAGCAGTGACATTGATTATGCGGAAAAATTAGGCTATGTCATTAAATTACTTGCTATTGCCCAAAAACAACCGAATCAACTAGAATTAAGGGTTCACCCCACCTTAATCCCCAAATCCCATCCCCTCGCTAATGTTAATGGGGTGTATAACGCTATTTTGGTACAGGGTGAACCTCTTGGACAGGTGATGTTTTACGGACCGGGCGCTGGTTCAGGACCTACCGCTAGTGCCGTTGTGGCTGATCTACTTAATATTGTGGGAGTATTACATAGCGGTAATTGCGGAGAAAATTTAGACCCTCTGTTAAGTAGTGCGCCCGTCACCCCAGCCGTTATTGCCCCCAGTGAAGATATATCGACTTGTTTTTATGTTCGTTTTCTCTGTGCCGACGTGCCGGGGGTGATTGGTTATTTGGGTACAGTATTCGGTAATTTTGGGGTAAGTTTAGCTTCGGTGGTGCAAATTGGCTTTCAAGATAACTTGGCGGAAATTGTCGTTGTTACTCATGATGTCAAGGAAGGAAACTTCCGTGAAGCTATCGAAGAAATTCGCCGTTTAGAAGCCGTTGAGCATATTCCTAGCATCATCAGGGTTTTACAATAAATCCTTGTATTGTGCCAAAAATTTCTCCTTCAATCTAATCTATAAGCGCTTGGTTGAGATTTGAATAACCAATAATTATTCATCTACTTTGCCTTCACCCCCAACCTTTCCTAGCCTCCCCTTAGCAAGCAGGGTGTTTTCAAAGTCAGGATCAAAATTGATTTGTTTTTGACAAGAAGACAGGTTGACAGGGAGACAGGAGGATTTTTTACTATTAATTGATTTATTAGTAGTTAAAAACCTCTGAATTTCAGATTATTGGCTAGTTTGAGAAACTAACATTTTTGAGAATGAAAACGCCCTGCTTAGCAAGGGGAGGAAGAAATAAAGAGATAATTAATTGTCCATTACCTTAATTCTCAATAACCCAATTAACAAGAGTGCGCACGGCAAAACCAGTACCACCGCCATTATTGACACCGCTAGGTTTATCACCCCACACAGGTCCAGCAATATCAAGATGCACCCAAGGAGTATCTTTAACAAACTGTTCTAAGAATAGCGCGGCGGTGATTGAACCGGCAGAGCGACTACCGGTATTTTTCATGTCAGCGATGGGACTTTTCATGATTTCAAAATACTTGGTTTCCATGGGCATTTGCCAGAATTGCTCTCCAGCGCCCTCCGCAGCGATTTTAATTTTTTGGGCTAAATCATCATTTCTTGTCCACAACCCAGCTATATCATCCCCTAAAGCCACGATACAAGCGCCCGTCAAGGTAGCCAAGTCCACCATGGCATCAACTCCTAATTTATCGGCATAAACTAAAGCATCAGCGAGGGTTAAGCGCCCTTCGGCATCCGTATTATTTACCTCGATGGTTTTGCCATTGGAAGCGGTGAGAATGTCGCCGGGGTGCATAGCCTTGCCACTAATCATATTTTCTGTGACGGCGCTGATGAAATGCACTTCTACATCTGGCTTCAGTTGGGCAATAGCTTTCGCCGCGCCAAAAGTGGCGGCAGCGCCTCCCATATCCATTTTCATGGTTTCGATACCACTACCAACGCCCTTGATATTTAAACCACCAGAATCGAAGGTTAAACCTTTACCAATAATAGCTAACTTGCGTTGAGGGGCGCCTGAAGGTTTGTAAACGAGGTGAATAAATTTCGGGGGCAAATCGGAGGCTTGGGCAACCCCTAAAAATGCGCCCATGCCCAATTTTTCGCAGTCTTCTTTTTCTAAAACTGTTAACTCTAACCCGTATTCTTGGGCTAAATTTTCTACCATTGCCGTCATGGTGAGAGGGTTAATATCATTGGCGGGGGAGTTGACTAATTCTCTGGCTAAAATTACCCCATCAGCGATTTTTTGTCCTTTGCTAATGGCTGATTCTGAAGCTTTAATACCTAATAATTGAACGCTATTTAAACTTATTTTGCTTTCTTCTTTGTCTGATTTGAAGCGTTTATCTTGATGTAGTGCCAGAATAATTCCTTCGGTGACAACTTGAGCAATTTTATCCCCTTCGTAGTCATCTGTAGGTAAATAAAGAGCGATATTTACACCTTTTTGATCTCTAGCTAAACGCGCAATAGTGCCTCCTGCTATCCTAAAGGTATTTAAAGTAATGTCTTTTTTTTCTCCTAAACCCACCAGAATGATTTTTTTGATACTGCTTTTTGAGCCGATTCTAGTGTGGAGGGCGCTGGATTCTTTGCCTTTAAAATCTTGCTCTTTAATTAATTCACTGATAATACCATCAAATTTTTGATCCAATGATGATAAATCCCCGTTTAACTCTACTTCATTGGCATATAAACCCAGCGCGATAATATCTCCACTCCAATCCAAAATTGATTGAGAACTAATTTTTATATCCATGCTAACTCAATAATCTGTTTAATATATCATTGTAATTTTAGCAATAAAAGCCCTAAAACTAAACTAAGTCTAATTTTTAAGTGATTGTATTTAGCCTTTTTAGGCAGGGAATTTTTAAAGTTAAAGATAAATTACAGTTATTTTCTCAATAAAATTAATTTTTATTGGTTTAATATTATCAATATTTTTTACAGCCATTTTTTCCATGAAACTCCAAAATATTGTTTCTGAAGTTTATATTCCTTTACAAAAAATCACAATATACGCTCTCAATCCTAATCATCCCTATGGTGGAGATAAAGCCTATATGTTCAAAAAATATTTAGGATATACTCAAGATAATTATGGATTTCTAAAACAGCAAATAGAAAGAAAAGCATTAACGGCTAATGCCCTAGAACTTACATCTAACCAATATGGTAGAATATTTCAAATTGACTTAGAAATACAAGGAAACTATGAAGGACAAAAAGAAAAAGTTAGGACAGGATGGATCGTTAAAAATAATAGTAATATTGCTCAATTAACAACTTTATATATTATTTAAAGATGAATAAACCTCAATTGTTAGATGTTATTGAATTATTAGTTGATATTCCTGAATTTAGTTTGCGAAAAGGAGAACAGGGAACAATTTTAGAAGATTATGAAGACGGTTATTTTGAGGTAGAATTTGCTAATAAAAAAGGGAAAACTACTGCTTTATGTACAATTAATCAAAAAAATTTTATGGTTGTTTGGTGTGCTGAAACTCAAAAATGGATTACTGCCATAACCCTTTCCTAAATTTATTGATTAAACTTCTATAAATATTATTCAGTAGGGGTTATTAAAATTATTTTGGCTTTTTTACAGTAGTTATGACAAATTAATAATAAATAACGAATAAAACTTTTGATATATAATAGTTTTAGTATTTTAAAAATGCAATTGTTATAAATTTATAGTTTGCATTTCACCTAATACCTGACACCTTTTTTAGATATAATTTATCATAACCAATGTAGAGGAGATTTTAACCGAGAGGATATTTAACGGGTTTACCCACTGGGCGAGGATATTCTTTGGAGGTTTTAGCCACTTTTTGCACATAAATATTATGGCGAGTGTAGTTATTTAAAGGAGTATTTTTATTAATTACTTCAATAATTTTACCTCCTAATAAATGAGCTACTTTTTGAGCTTTATTTTCTTCTTCTACATTCCAATTTCCTCTATATAAAACTGCTATTCCATCTTTTTTTAATAGAGGTAAAGTATATTCTAAACAAACAGAAGTTTCAGCTACTGCTCGAATTAGGGCATAATCAAAATTATTTCTATACTGTTTATTTTGTCCAATATTTTCGGCTCTTTCTACTAAAGTTATGATATTTTTTAAGTTTAATTGAATAGCTAATTCATTGATAAAATTAATTTTTTTAGTAGTAGAATCTATTAAGCAAAATTCAGCATCGTTAAAAATGATAGCGCCCACCACCCCGGGAAAACCGCCTCCTGTGCCAATATCAATTACTTTTTTATCACTAAAATTTAAGTGAATGACGGGCGCTAGGGAATCCCATAAATTTTTTTCCCAAAATTCTTCTACGGTGGTAATTCTAGTTAGATTAAGATATTGATTAGTTGCAAGAATTTCTTGATATAGTTGCGCAAACAATTCTTTTTGTTGCTCATTAGGTAGCCAATTAAGAGTATTCTGCCATATTTGATCGAGGTGAGGGGCGCTGATATTCATGATTTTGATAATTTTCGTTCAATAATAGAATTGTTGTAAAATAAAGGGAAAAACATCTGAAAACTTTACTATATATAGATTTGATCGATCTTGATATAAAAGTAGCTGTAAGTCTTATATGGAAAAATTTTCGACTATTTTAAGGCATTATTTCACAACAAGTTTAATATTTAACATTTGACTTTTCTCCACTTGGTCAGTTTTTTCTATTATCACCTATTTCGCAACAACTCTATTCTTCTATGGCTTGATTTAAACTCACCTTCCGCATACTTCAAAAAAAAGCAAAAATATTACAAGAAATTAAGAGTAGAAGTAGCCAGAAAATAGGGTAAATTAATTGTCATTGTCAAATTAAGCAGAAGAAATGTCTCCAGTAAATGTGGAAGTAGAAAATCTTGACCATTTAGGTATCATAGCTGGAATCATTGATGACATAGGGATTGTGGAGATTATTGAGCAAAAATTTCCCCTTAGTGCTACTGAAAAAATGGCGTTGCATTTTTATGGGATGATTTATAATGAAGGAAAAAGTTTTATGACAGGA